>JANWKQ010000128.1 GCA_025451295.1 Flavobacteriales bacterium
TATACGGTAAGTCCAAATGATACCATTTGCAGCGGAAGTTCCATTACCCTTTCGGGACCGGGTGCTACTTCGTATTCATGGACAGGTGGAATCACCAATGGTGTTGCATTTACACCTGTGTTATCCGGAACCTATACGGTTACCGGAACCAATGGCAGTGGATGTACGAGTACAGCGCTTGTAAACATTACGGTTAATCCAATACCTATGGTTAGCTATACTTTAAGTCCAAATGATACGGTTTGTAGTGGCACTAGTGTTACACTTGCCGGAACTGGTGCCAATTCTTATGTGTGGTCAGGTGGTGTTCTCAATAATACTTCTTTTACGCCGGCTTCAACCAGTTCATATACAGTAACCGGTACGGATCTGAATGGATGTACAAATACTGTAACTGCAAATATAGCAGTGTTAACACCCCCGGTAATCGGAATTATTGCTTCACCTTCTACTTCTATATGTGCAGGAACTGCATTGACACTTTCCGGAACAGGTGGAACTACGTATTCTTGGAATAACGGAGTATCTGATGGAATAAGTTTTGTTCCATTCGCCACCAATTCATATACCGTGGTCAGCAGTAATGCAGTGGGTTGTGTTGACAGTGCCAGCATTACCATTACAGTAAACGCTATTCCTCCTGTAAGTTTTACCGTCATGCCAAATGATACCGTTTGTGCAGGTGATAATGTAACATTGACAGGATCAGGTCCGATGGGTTATAGCTGGACAGGTGGTGTAATGAATGGTGTTCCATTTATACCCGCCACCAGCAATACATATACTGTAACGGTTACTGATATTAACGGATGTACAAATACAGCTACAGAAAATATTGTAGTGGAAAGTTTGCCAACTGCATTTGCATCCAGCAATTCTCCGGTTTGTTTCAATAATACCATTCAGTTAACTTCTACTGTAAACACCTCTTATAACTGGAGTGGACCTAATTCTTTTAGTTCTTCAGTTCAGAATCCTACTATTCCACTATCCACTTCTTTAAATGCAGGAAATTATATTTTGCAGGTAGGTGGAGTAAACGGATGTTCGAATACGGATACAATCAATGTGACTGTGGTAACACCTCCTTCAGGATTGATAACCGCCCTTCCGTCGACTGATATTTGTCTGGGAGATTCTGTAACTCTCAGCGCTTCTATCGGGAGTGCAGGATATTTATGGAATACAGGTGATACCACTTCAAGTATTGTGGAGGCACCAATAACCAACACAACCTATGCGCTTACATTGGTGAATCCTCCTTTCTGCAATGGAACGGTGATGGATTTCATCAACATCAATGTATCATCGAATCCAATTGGAAACATTACTTCCACTTCGAATGATAGTATTTGTGCCGGTGGATCTGCCTTCCTGACCGCAAACGGTGGAACTTCTTATTCATGGAATACAGGTTCTACTTCACCAGGTATGTTTGTAAACATAAATTCGGATACCACCTTTACGGCCATTGTTCTCAATGCTGTTGGATGCAGTGATACCGTTAGTTATTCGATTACGGCTATGACCAATCCATTAGCTCCGGTTATTACGGCTTCATCTCCTGTGATCTGCAATTTCGGAAGCATTGACCTATACTCAAACCAAACTTCCAACATCAATTGGTTGCCCGTTCTCAATACCAATGATACAATCACAGTATCAACAGCTGGTAATTATCAACTGATCTACACTGATGCATTTGGATGTACCAGTTCATCTTTCATCTCTGTTGTACAGGATATCGTGAACGTAAATATTTTCGGCGATACGCTTTTATGTCCGGCTTCGATCAACCCTTTAACTGCAACCGGTGGAAATTCATATGTATGGAATACCGGTGCCTTTACATCAGCGATCAATATTGCACCTGCGTTTCCAACCACTTATTCGGTGGTGGCAACTGATTCACTTGGATGTACCGGAAACGATTCGATCATGGTATTTCCTTTTAGTTTTTTTAACCTGGATCCGATTGCCAATGAAGACAGCATCAAGATAGTGGTGAACTCACAGGCATTTGTTGATATCACATTGAATGATACTAATTTTTCATCGATCGGTATTCTTACGCCTCCTGCAAATGGAACAGTTATTCTCAACGGAAACACCATTGAATATACCCCGAACAACGGATACATCGGAAATGATTCTATTCAATACATCATCTGTTCATCTCTTTGTTCACAGGCGTGTGATACCACCTGGCTAAAGATCACTGTCACTCCTTCCACGACGGTAGTTATACCCCAGGTGATCACACCCAATGGTGATAATTACAATGATCAATGGATCATTGCCAACCTGAATTTATTCCCTGAAAATGAAGTAATACTCATGAACAGATGGGGAGATGTTATTTACCAGGCCAAACCATATAACAACGATTGGAATGGTCAATCAAACAGCGGTATCCATTTAATGGGTGATAACGTAAGCGGCGGAACCTACTACTACGTAGTACGTCTCGACAATAAATCAGAACCCATTAAAGGATTTGTTGAACTTTTAAAATAAATGATGATGAAACTCATAAAACTAACAACAGCAATTGCATTTTGCATGACAACCACGGTTGTGATGAATGCGCAACAAAGGGCTAACTACAATATGTATAACATATACCAGCCCATCATCAATCCCGCAGCGATGGGATCTTACGATCAGTTCACAACAGCCGGTTTGTTCAATGCGCAAATGGTTGGATTCGACGGAGCACCTGTCAACTTCCTGGTGGACATTACAGCACCCATCGGAAAAACAAATGCGGTGATCGGCGGAGGTGTAATGCATGACCGCATCGGTGCAAGGAACAAAACACAGATCTCAGCTTCATTTGCTTATCGGATCCCTATTAATTTAAGGAATTATATAAGTCTGGGCATGTCAGGGTCTGTGAATTTGATCGACAACAACTTGAGTAATCTCATTCAAACAGATCCGAATGATCCGCTGGTTTCGAACCAATCTTATCAGCTTTGGTCACCAGACTTTAAAATCGGCGCTTATTATTTCCGTGATAAATTCTACGCTGGTTTTTCGGTGGATAATATTTTTACCGTAAGCTATGAGCAACCAAATGTTCGGATAAATAAAGACAATATCCATTTTAACGTAGCCGCAGGTTATACATTTAAGCTGAATCCATGTTTTGATCTGCAGCCATCGGTTATGTGGCGCCAGGTTTCAGGATCTTCCACCCAGTTTGATGCCAACCTGAGGGTGAACTATAAAAATTGTTTTACGGTCGGACTTTCCTATAGAACCGTTAATACACTCGTATTCCAAACTTCTGTAAGATTTGCCAAAGGTTTTACGATGGCTTATTCATTCAATATGGGAATGGGTATGGCCAACCGCACAGAATATACAGGTCATGAAGTAATGGTCATGTACCAGTTCTTCAAGGCTAAAAAGAAAATTGCAGTTCAAACACCACATTATTAAAACAAACGACCATGAAAAAAGTATACATATCAATTGTTGCACTGGCCGCATTATTTTGCAGCATGCATCTGGAAGCCCAAAGTTTTGCCATTAGCAAAGCAGAGGAATATCTCAATACGAGAAACTATAACGAGGCCATTCCTGTCCTTGAAAAGCTCTCCGCCTTTAAAAACTCAGATGACTGGAAACATAAGCTGGGACGCTGCTACATGATCATCAAGGATTTTACAAAAGCCGAAAGCGTATTTTCAAAAATAGAGATCGTTGTAGACAATGAATTCTACTATGAATATGCAGAAGCCAAACAATACCTTGGTAAATACGACGAGGCAATCTCCTTGTATAAGAAATACAAAGCCAAGGGTGGAACCAATCCGATGGTCGATCTGAAGATCAATGCCTGCAACTTTGCAAAAACAAATACCACACCGAATAAATGGAATATCCAGCCAAATGCCAATTTTGTAAAGGGGATTTATACCGGTGGCTGTTTTTACAATGACCAGCTTTGGTTTGGTTTTAAAGATCCGGCTGCTGCATTTGACAATCAGAATGAAAGTCTCCACAATGTATATGCCAGTAATGCGGATTCCTATTTTACCGAATACATTCCCAATGATCAATTGTTAAAGACCAAATATTATATTGGCGGGGTCAGTTTTTCAAAAACCTCGGATGAAGTGATCTATTCTCTCCAGGATTCGGAGGTTTCCAGTACTCAGGAAAAGCATCTGCATAAGCATAAGATCTCAAGTGAATATTTAAATACATTGAATTTACACATGGGTGTTTTCAACGGAAAAGAAATTACGGATGTGGCTGCATTTCCATTCAACAGCAAAGAATACTCCTGTATGCATCCATGTTTTTCAGCTTCCGGAAATATTTGTTATTTCTCCAGTGATATCCCGGGTGGACAGGGTGGATTTGATATCTACAAAATAGAAAAACAAAATGGCGAATGGTCGAAGCCTATTAATATGGGAGAATTGGTGAATACTCCGGGTGATGAAATGTATCCGTATGAATACAAAGATTCGGTTCTCTATTTTTCTTCGAATGGTTTAGAAGGTTATGGTGGAGCTGATATATTCTCTGTAAAAACCTATAAGCAAAGACTTAGCAAACCCGTAAATCTGGGTATACCTGCCAATTCGAGCTTCGATGATTTCGGGATCAGCTTTACCACCAAAAATACCGGTTATTTTTTCAGTAACCGGAATGCTGAAGCCAATACGGATGGATTATTTATGTTCGATTTCCCGGTGGAAGTAAAATACGACACCACCAACGGATTTATCATGGATGCTTTAACACAGGAACCTTTGTCGAATGCAAAGATCATTATTATTGATAAGGATTCATTCATCACCTATCTCAACACAGATAGCCTGGGAGGTTTTAGTTTCGACAAAATGCTTCCGAATGAAATATACCAGTTGACAGCTAAAAAGGATAAGTATCATGACAATGTAATGGAGATCACTTCTGATGATGAAGGCACCATTAATGTAGAAATGGAACTGGATCCGGTAATGGCCCTGAATTCGATCTTTACATTGAACAATATTTTATTTGACTATAATCAATACACGATCACAACCCAATCACAATCCATTCTGGATCGTGTGGCGAAGATCATGATCAAGAATCCAACAGCCGTATTTGAATTGAGTGCCCATACAGATGCCCGTGGAAACGATCAGGATAACCTGGTGCTTTCACAGAACAGGGCACAAGCAACGGTATACTATTTATTATCGAAAGGTGTGAATGAGAGTCAGCTGACCGCCAAAGGATATGGAGAAAAACAATTAAAAAATAAATGTGCCAATGGGGTTGAATGTTCTGAGCAGGAACATTATCAGAACCGCAGGGTTGAGATTAAAGTAGTAAAACTCAACTAAAGATTTATGAGTCGTCGAAAAAGAGGAGCGCTCAGAAGAGGCTCCTTTTTTTATTTTGGATTAAATTCCGATATTTATACAGCTATTTGAAGATATGAAGTACTCATTTTTAACAATGTTGTCGGTTTTGACCATTAGTTGTGGAACTTCTTCAACCAAACCCACTTTGGAAGGATGGTGGGAATGCTATAAAATTGAAAGCAAAAACGGAAGTGATACGATTTCGGATGGAAGAAAACGGGACTGCATTCCAGATCCATTGGTGATCACATCCAACCAGATGGCGTTCGTTATAACCGATCCTGTAAACTATGTACGCAAAGACAGCGTTATCTATATAAAGATGATCCCGTACTATAAAATAGAAAAGCTTACCAAAGATGAAATGGTGCTTCTCGAAATAGCATGCATGGATAAAGTGGATTGTGAAAGCAAAGAGAAATATGATGAGTTTGATAGGAGGTATTATAAAAAATTAAAATAAGTATTTATGACCAGATCCTTTTTATACACTTTACGGCTCACTTTGTTGGCCTTTGTTTTTTGCCCTTCTTTTTTATTCGGCCAGCTCATCTCAAAAGTTGATTTTGACGAGGTAAAACGAGCCGTGGAAGATGAAAATTCAGAATACTATTATCCCAAAATGCAGGAAAGGGTCTTAAGGTTAGATACTACCTTTAGAGGTACGGATTATTTCTATTTATATTATGGTTTTGTTTTCCAGGAGAAATATAATCCCTATGGCATGGCTACCAATGAAGAAACTTTTATGGAGCTGGTAAAGAATGGCGCTTACCAGGAAGCCATTCCTTATGGTATAACAGTCCTGGCAGAAAAACCGGCCAGTACTTCCATTAACTATTATATGTTGCTTTGTCATCATAAGCTGGAACATGCAGATACAGCCCAATGGTATGCCGATATTTATTTTTCGCTGTTGGATGTGATCTATACAAGTGGCGATGGAAAAAGTATGGAATCTGCCTATGTGGTGACGGAAGTGGCTGATGAGTACCAGATCATGGCCGATCTGGATGTGATGTCCACTTCACAGGCTTTATCAGGAGTTACGGATATCATCACCCTTGATCAGAAAAGCCAGAAACCCGCAAAAGGGAAAAAGAAGATCAAGAAGCTCTATTTTAATGTGGAAAAGCCTTTTGAGAATCTGAGTAAGATGTTTAAATAATGGATTTGTATATTTAGTCCAAGTAAACCTACCAACATGAGAAAAAAACCTAATCTGACCTCAAGAATCATTTTTGTTTTTGGGCTATTCATAATTAGCACAGCTAATCATATAGTTGCTCAGGCTCCCAAACTATTTATTACGATCGTAAGCCATAATGAGGATAATATTGGTTATGACGTTTCAAGCTCCCTTTACTACAGTAAACGGCTGGCCATGGTGGGTACCTGCAATATGTTCCAGACCAAAAATGTGAAATATAATTACGGGGGTGAATGGGTTGCACTGGAAGCCATTGCCAATCTTGATACCGGCAGTGTACTGGCAAATACCAACGGAAAAAATATTCTGCGATGGCTGGTTGAAGATCTTGGGTTTGAATGCGATCCGCATTCACATGAAACCACGCGGAACTATGCAGATGTGCATTATCTCATGTCGCAACTGGGAATTACGCCTTCCAACACAATGAGCGGATTTTTATATGATACACTGCAAAATGGAGTTGAATGGGATGATTATGAAAACGGGGTTACAGGGATCTATTTCCCATCGCATACCTGGTATCCGAAAGCCATGTGGGGAGCAGCTACCCCTATGCATACTCATGATCCGGAATTGTGGGGTGTTTTTAAACCGCAGGACATCAATAATTTTTTTGTACATAATCCCACCAATAACCTGAGGGTTATTGGAACCGGATGTCCAATTAAGATAGAATCAACCACGACTATTGGGGAAGTGGATTCACTCATCGACCAGATCGTATATGATCTTCAAAACGGAATATTACCCAATAACGGGATCTATACCCAGGAAATATTCTTTAGTGAGGGAAAGGTTACCCAGCCCTGGTTCACATCTCTTATAACCGCTGTGATTGATTCAGTAAATACACATGTAATGGCAGGAACCGTGGAATGGAAGAGTTTGAATGAAATACTCAACTATTGGCAAACTTCTTATGATTCTATTCCATTTGCGGTAGACTGTTCTCACAATGACCTGCTCGATATTCCGAATGAAACGTATGATAACAATGTACAAATAACAGTATATCCGAATCCGGTTCGGGAGAATTTTACGATATCGTTTGGTGATAAAGCGGAACATGTTATCTGCATTTATAATCTAACAGGTGAAGAGATCAGTACCCGGTATGTAACAGAAAAATCAGAGATCAGCACCATTAATTGGTCACATGGAATATACTTTATACAGATCGATCAATCAACTACACGAAAACTCATTAAGTAGCGGTACCCTTTCCTCGCGATGACCAGAGAGACTTTTGATCCCCATTTTACGTGAAAAGGCCCTTTGACCAGCTCAGTAAGGGGTTTAAATAAGCTTATTGCTGAAAAGCAGCAATTTATTGATGAATGACGATTCCTCCGGATGCTACCTTCGGCGGATACTCTCCAGTAAACTTTATATTGACTATTGGGGAATAAGCAGCGACGTTCGGATAGCAGCAAATACTCGTCAATCGTCATTCGTCAATCGTCATTCGTCAATCGTCATTCGTCAATCGTCATTCGTCAATTCAAAAAATGTCCTATCTTTAATATTCGTAACTACAAAAGCATGAAAAGACTCTTTACCCTCGTATTCATATTCACTGGCCTTCACCTTACTTCTTTCTCTCAAACCTATGCCCTGGATCTTTCTGTTCAGTTAAGCGCAACTACCAACACAGGTCCTGACCAGGTGGTACTCGAATGGCCCTCATATCCAGGTGTGACCCAATATAATGTATTCAGAAAATTACCTTCTTCCGGTTCATGGGGTGCCACATTGGCAGTACTTCCGGGAACAGATACCATGTATGTAGACAATACCGTTGTAAACGGAACACTCTATGAATACCGCGTAGACCGGATTGCAGCAACCAACGGTGCAGGATACATTACCAGTGGTGTAAATACCAAGATCAACTATAACAACGGGATCATGATCCTGATGGTGGATAGTTTTTTTATCCCTGGTCTAAATACAGAAATTGCACAACTCGTTAATGATTATGAAGCGGATGGCTGGTATGTAAAACAGGTAAACGTCAACCGAACGAATACGGTTGCCAATACAAAATTGACCATCGTATCCACCTATAACCAGGATCCTGCTAATACAAAGGCGTTGATGTTACTTGGACATATTCCTGTTCCCTATTCAGGAATTATCAATCCTGATGGACATCCCGATCACTATGGTGCATGGCCAGCAGATGTATTTTATGCCGAAATGGATGGTAACTGGACGGATGCCGTCGTTAATGACAATACTTCCGCCTCTGATCCAAGAAATCACAATATTCCCGGAGATGGTAAATATGATCAATCATCCTTGCCATCGAATGCAGAATTACAAACCGGCAGAGTCGATTTTTATAATCTTCCGGGCTTTTCTGAAAGCGAAGATGTGCTCATGCAGAATTATCTGAATAAACTGCATGCATTTAAAACACGTGGATTTATTCCCAATGATGTGGCCGTTATAGAAGATAATTTCGGTGGGTTTGCAGAAGGTTTTTCCGCCAGTGGATATAAAAATTTCTCGGTAGCGGTAGGTCCTGACAATGTACTTACAACCGATTGGCTTAGCAATCTGGATACATTGAATGCACTCTGGAGTTATGGCTGTGGAGGCGGGTGGTATCAGGGTGCAGGTGGCATTGCTACCTCCACCGATTTTGTAACGGATTCTGTCCTTTCTGTTTTTAATTTCCTGTTTGGAAGTTATTTTGGTGATTGGGATGTTCAAAATAGTTTTTTAAGATCGCCCCTTGCATCCGGCACAATGCTCACGAATGCCTGGGCGGGCAGACCCCATTGGCAGGTGCATCAAATGGCCATGGGATATAATATTGGCTATTCCACTTTGAAAACCCATAACAATTCCACTACCTATTTCACCTCACAAATTGGCAGCGGATATTTCGGGAGATGGATCCATATTGCTTTGATGGGAGATCCCTCCTTACGTTTACATTATATTGCTACACCATCGAATTTAATAGCCATCGAAGATGGCAATCACGTGGTGCATTTATCCTGGACTGCCTCTTTGGAATCTGTGGATGGTTATCATGCCTACAGAAAACTGGCAACTGATATTAACTGGACCCAACTGGATGCATCCATGATCGCAGGAACTTTGTATGATGATTCTACTTTAACCGCAGGAGGAGATTATCAATACATGGTAAGATCTGCCCGTGATCAGCAAACAGCTTCCGGGATCTATGAGAATTTAAGTCTGGGGACATTTGCATCAATCAGCACCAATGTGATCGCAGAAAATATTGCAGATGCGGATTTCAATTTATTTCCAAATCCGGCGACTGATCATGTAACCATCAATTTTACCAATGAGCATGATGGCTCGGTTGTTTATTTATATAACTCGTTAGGTGAAATGATCTATACCGGCATTTTGAATAGTGGTGCTCCGCAATTCACCATTGATCTGACCGGTTTGAGTTCGGGGATCTATTATATTCAGGCAGGAAAAACGACCAGAAAATTTATTAAGAGATAATACGGAATTGATAGATTACTTGGCGTCTTTGCGCCTCAGAGGTAAAAACTGAAAAGCACGATCATTTTACCGCAGAGGCGCAAAGACACAGAGAAAAATATAATGAATTGAACGTTGAATCAGCAACCGTGTATATAGGATCAATCAACAAATCTTACCCGATGTTATCATTCAAAAAGTCTACCAGGTTTATATTCCCATTTTTTATTTATTTTCTTTCCGGTACTGCTTTAAAAGCTGAGCCCATGTCCATCTGGTTCAGTGATATGATCAAACAATCCAAAAGCATTGTCATAGGCACCTATGAGGGATATAACGGGAGTACGGCCTATGAATCCGATAAATATTACTTCAATGTAATTGAAAGTCTGAAAGGGGACGAGCAGCCGGGTAAGATCACGTTGGATCGTGCCCATGGTTGCGTACATGTGGCTGTAGGAACCTATTGCATCGCATTTATCAACCATAAAAATCAATTCGAATGGGTGGGAACTTCGAAAGAGGTAAAAGAAGACCTTGACCAAACATTATTATTTCTCGAAGGGTTTTATGACTTCAATGCCTACATCGTTGCTCCGGCAATGATCACCATTGGTCAACTTAAAGAATATATAAAAAATGACAGTTTTTCAGGATCGGCCAATGGAAATGTTTATTTTTTTTCGAATGCAGCCAAAAAAATGGAAGCCTCCCCTATTCAACTAAAGGTGGACTATGTTTATAAAAACAATGAACTCACGAGCAACGTTACCATCAACGGAATAGAACTCAACGATTTTAAATCAAAACCTCTTTTTAATCTTCCTTTCTGGGATGATATACTCACGGTTGAATACGAACCGAATCTTTATCGTCCGTTACAATTTAATGGAAAGATCGTGAATTCAACCTCTGCCTCATCTCTTGATATAATGTTCTGGCTCGAAGAACCGGAAGAACTTACGTTGGACGAGTTCAAAGATTTTATGGGTAACAAAAGAAATGGAGATGCCTACTATGAACTTGAACTCGTCACGGATGACAATAAAAAATACACGATCATCCTGAGTGATGATAGCGGCGAGGGTAGCAGAATGTTGAATTATAATGGTAAAACGCTGGACATATATGGGATTGGCATGGCTCCCGAAAGATATATCACCTTCAACCAATATCCCAATGAATACAAGCTTTTACTGGATTCGGCAACTGTCCCAAAAGAAGTGTATGAGTATGCCGGAGATGACCTAGTAAGGGAATTAAAAATGGGAAATATTATTTGCCAACTGGTAAAAAAAGGAAATGGTGAGGATCAATTATTGAATAAATGTATATTGTCGTATAAATCGACAAAATTTCATCTGAATGCAAACTAATATTACCTCAAAAATTATTTTTCCCTTCCTTGGCTTTTTATTCCTAAGTCTGTCTGCTCATTCACAAAGTATCTGGTTATGGTCGAAAACTGGTTTATCTTTTAACGGTCCGGATGATCTGGAGATCAGAGAATACTCAGAAGAAACTTTCCAGATGGACAATGAAGAATTTCTGGTACTCATCTACAAAGAAGCTCTTGGAAAAACAACCAAAGGCACCCTGCAGAATTTTTTAAAGGATGAGGTAAAAAAAATGAAAATGACCACAGATTCGCTTCCGTATACGAAATTGAACAAGCTTACAGGTCTTTGGGGTGTTACAGTTGGTGGAGTCTTTGATGAGGTGGGCTGTTTGCTTTCTGCCTATCTGGATAAGAAAGGAAAAGCTTTGTTTATTGCTTTGGTATGCTATACTGGCAATAACAAGACAAAGGCGCTGGATATGGTGAAGAGCTTCACATATCTTTAAGCACCCGTTGTTCTTGCTAATTTGATGGTTTTTTTGTAATCTTGAGATCGAATTTCCGAACCTCAAGTACCATAACATGTCAATACGCCGACTTTTATTCATCAGTTTTTTTTGTACCCTTTCCATTTCAGCACAAACATTGGTGGTAGAACCTTATTTACAAGATGCTGAACCTACAAGTATGGTGATCATGTGGGAAACAGGAACAGATAATTCAACTTCAGTAGAATATGGATTAACTGTATCGCTGGGAACCACGATTGCAGGAACAGCTGTTACGGGCAATGGAACCAGCCAGATCCATACCACTACGCTTACCGGTTTAACTCCAGGCACCAAATATTTTTATAAAGTGATCACTGGTGCTACGGAATCCTCTATATATGACTTCATGACACCGGCATTAGCATCTTCAGAGACAGGTACCAATATTATGGCCATGAGTGATATGCAACAGGATTGGTCAAATCCTACCGTTTGGGGGCAAGTGATCCAGAATGGTCTGTTACCCTATATAAACGATAGTGTTGGAACCGATCTTTCAGCTAATTTGCAAATGGTGATCATTCCAGGCGATCTGGTGGATAATGGAAATAATTATTCCGAATGGGAAAATACTTTTTTTGATCCACAACATCCCCTATTTTCTTACGTGCCTGTATATCCAGTATTAGGAAATCACGAACAAAACTCAGGCTCTTATTTCAAATATTTTACCCTACCAAATAACGGAACAGGAGGATTTGAAGAACATTGGTGGTATAAAGATCATTCAAATGTTCGCATCATCGGTTTAAATTCAAACTCTCCCTATTCTTTATTACCACAACAAATTACCTGGTTACAGACTGTGTTGAACGATGCGGCTTCCAATTCAAACATTGATTTTGTTTTTGTTCAACTACACCATCCCTGGCTTTCAGAATTATGGCCACCCGGTGAATCTGGTTATACCGGAACCGTAGTAGGAATGCTGGAAACATTTTCCACCAGCAGTGGAAAACCATCCATCCATTTCTTTGGTCATACACATGCGTATTCACGTGGACAATCAAGAGATCATGATCATCTCATGGTGAACGTCGCCACAGCAGGGGGTAATATTGATTTTTGGGGTGAATATGCACAGATCGATTATCCGCAATTTATTCAAAGTACAGATGAATATGGTTTTGTTTACGTAAGTGTTCAGGCAGGTGCCAACCCTCAATTTACCTTGAAAAGATTTAACATGGGTGATGGTACTTTACTTGATCCATATAGTCTCGAAGATCTGGTAACTATCAAAAAAAATAACAATGATCCATTACAACCAACCGGATTATTTCCCGCCACCAATGAAATTGTAAATCCGGATTGCATCATTTTTAAAGCAAATGATTTTACCGATCCTGACAATGACGGACACGGATCATCTCAA
>JANWKQ010000129.1 GCA_025451295.1 Flavobacteriales bacterium
AACAAAGGGTTCGACTTTTGTTGGCATTCTTTACGCAATCGGATGTTCTATTGCTGGATGAACCTACATCAAACCTGGATGCAGCAGGTAAGCAATGGTATCGAGGTCTCATTGAAAAATATTCTGCCGGTCGTATGGTGGTGGTAGCGTCGAATCATCTTGGTGAGGAATATGATTTTTGCAAAGAGGTGATTGAATTGAGGTAGTTGATCGCCACTCAAAGCGGCCCTCTTATTTTTTCACACCCCTTACCATTTCTCTCTTTCCCGGAGGACCTACCAAAGTTTCCACTTCAAACCCAGCAGCTTTCAGATCTCTTTTGAACTGGCCTTTGGCGCAATAGGTAACCAACATTCCTCCCGGTTGTAAGGCGTTATACAATTTTGAAAATAATTCAACTGACCACATTTCGGGTTGTTTCTCAGGTGCAAAGGCGTCAAAGAAAATAACATGATAATGATTTGATTCAATCATATGATCCAGTACCGAACCATTTAATTTTTTAAATATGAAGTTATCATCAATTTGCATGGCCGAATCCCATTGTACCTGATGCATCCAGTCAAAAACTTCATTTGAGTTTTTATGGGTCCAGTATTCGTTGTAATTCAACTGGGCTGTAATCTCACCAGAAAGAGGATATTTTTCGATCCCTGTATAATTGACAGCATGTTTATTTTTAATCGCAAATTCATAGGCTAAAACCGCATTCAAGGCAGTTCCAAATCCAACTTCAAATACATTCACATTTTCGAAGTGGTCTGCAGCTGCCTTCAACCCCATTTCAATAAAAACATGGACGGATTCAGCATAAGCCCCATGATAAGAATGATAATTCTCGTTTAATGCAGGAATGAATAATGTATGAGATCCATCGCCAGTTACTTTTAATTCAATCTCCTCGTTATTCATCCTTCGGGGTAATAATGGTTTTTTTTCCGAGTCTTACATCTTCAAGGTATTGTTCATCCCTGATATAAGATGGCTTTTTGGCTTTAGGTGGTAAATACGTGATCATAATATCCCAACTTCCGTTTTGCACGGATGACAATCCCATATTGGCAGTAGGATAGGGGAAGAAAGAATTTTCATCGGATGTTGTATTGATCGGATAACCGAGGTTCACAGGTCGTGTGTACTGACCAGCCTCCAGCCTGGTTTTAAAAATATCGGATTCACCGATATTCAAATGCCCCTCGGATGCAAAGAAAATGAGGTTGCTGTTACTCACTGTCGCAATATAATTTTCGTTGTACTCAGTATTGATTACCGGACCCAGGTTGATCATACTTTCGTAAATGATATTTGAACTGTTGTTGATCTTCCAGATGTCATATCCTCCATACCCACCCGGCCTGTTGCTTACAATGTAGATCAGACTATCATTATGGCCATAGGTTGCAAATCTATCATCGGCATACGAGTTGATCTGAGAATACATTTTTCTGGGTGCAGTATATTCGCGGATCATCCATTCGCTTTCATAGATATCATAGAATCCCTTATTGTCTTTTGATACCAACAATATTTTTTTACCCGTACTATTCATGTAGGTTGCGATAAATTCCCGGTTTTCTATGTTGTTGATGGGCAAAAGTCTTGGATTGGGCCCCAGGGTATCGCCTTCAACAAAATAAATATAAATTCTGTTTACCATTTTACCGGTAACAGAATCTTTTTCAAGCCGGTTATAGATGATCTTTTTGTTATCAGGTGTCAGAATTGGATAATATTCATCACAATCCGGTGAGTTGATGGCAAGAAAGCTCTCCTTTTTCGAGGGAAGGATCTTCGACATGAGGGTCTGACTTTGTTTGGAGAGTTGCAAGTTTCTTCGTGCCAGCGAATCTTTATAACTATTGCCGTAAAAGGTATTCAGATAAAACAGCAAGTGTTCCTGTGCACCAACATTATCGGTAAGCTTGTACTTTACAATGCCCTCAAATAAATAATAATCTCCACCAGGTTGTTTATTGAGTGATTTGTATTTTTGAAAATAACGGTTAGCCGCTATATATCCTTTCTGATAATAATAGGCTTTACCAAGATATAGGCTGATATCAGAAAAAACCGAATCAATTCCGTATGCTTTAGTGAGATTTTCGATAGCGGTGGTAAGCTGACCTTCCGCAAAATTTCCTTTATCAATGATTTGTACACCGGCCTGAAAATATTTTTTGGCGTCTTTGTTGATCTCAGTTTGAGAAAAGATGGGGATCGTTAGTAAAAATGCAAACAATGGAAGACTTCTTTTTAACCACAGAGTACACAGGGAAAAAGACAACGAGGTCACAGAGAATATATCTGTGTTCTCTGTGAAATCTTTTGTGTTCTTTGTGGTTAAATTTTTCATTCCTTGCATTGTTCCTCTACATATTTTTGCGCCTTTGTTACTCCCAATTCCAACGCCTTTTTCCAATCTTTACAAGCTTCTTTCCAACGGAAAGTATTTTCATTGGCTATACCTCGATTTAAAAACGCTAATCCATTTTTATCGTCATGTAAAATATAAAAATCAAGATCGGCAATGGCCTCTTCATATTTCCCCATTTCAATATAGATGGCAGAGCGATTGATATAAGCGGGCAGATATTCCGGATTGGCATGAATGCTTCGGGTAAACATGTTTTGTGCCTCAATATAATTCTGTGTTTCATATAAAACGGTACCAAGGTTCATCAGGGTGTAAATATTGGTACTGTCAAGTTGAAATGCTTTCGTCAGTTTTTCCGTAGCCTTGTCTAAGTTTCCTTTATAATAATAAACCATGGCCAGGTCGCGGTGCGACATAACCGATCCAGGCTTCACATTGATGGCCTCGGTAAAAAAACTGGCGGCTGTGTCTAGTGAATTCTTCATAAAATAGGCAACCCCCAGATCGTGATATGAAGAATAATATTTTTGATTGAGAAGCACAGATTTGTTCAGATAATAAATAGCGGAATCCGCTTGTTGGTTGAGGAGATAAATGCGTCCTGCCAGATAATAGGGTTCAAAATATTGGGGATGTATCCGGATTTCTTTTTTTAGATCACTTAAAGCGGAATCGGATGCTTCGACCTTGTATTTTGCATATCCGAGAAAATAATTCACCTTATCGTAGATGGGACTTAAACGTCTGAGTTCTTCCAGATCGAGGATTGCCTGGTTGAACTGAAGCTTCCGTACATGGATCATGGCTTTATTGAAGCGGGCATTGAGATGGTTCGGATTTTTGGAAATACTGTAGGTAAATTCATTCAGGGCATCCTCCAGCTTGTTTTCCTGGAATAATTTTAACCCCAACTGGTAATGGTTCTCAGCATCTGCAAATGCATTTTGACTTCTAACTGACCCGGTTAGAAGAAAAAAAACACTGATAAACAGGATTAAATAATTATTTCGCTGGATAATATCTGCCAATTTGATCCCCCTGATGATTAATAATAAGGTCAAATTTAGTAGAATCCATGAAAGCAGGGAAGGTTAAGAAGTTTGGATGGTTGGTTTTATTCCTTTCAGGGAAGCAATCTTTTTTAAATACATCACCATATACACGGTAGATTAATTCGCTGCAATAGAAGGTGGAAGAATCAGCCAGATCGAAATGGTGATCAAACAACACTTCATCCGCCAGATATACTTTGGCCGCATCGGCAATTTGATGCCCTATCTCAGGATCACCACCCTTGTGACGTATCACGACCATGGTTTGTGGCACTGATTCGGTGGTAAACCGATCGAGGCTTTGTTTCTGGACCCCATCAATATCACTCAGATCGCTTGAAACGGAATGGATCACGGAGAAGGTGCCATTAGGTTCTTTTATGACAAAGGCGCAGTGCGAAAGACTATAGGTAGCATCATTCATATTGGAGATCATGCTGCTTACTACACCATATCCTCTGCGCATAATGATATCACCCTCCTGGAGCAAAAGCTTCTCGTCTTTGCTGAAATAGTACTTGTAGGATCCTTTTTTGGTATTGAGCTTTTTGCTGCTTTTATAGATGATATAGCTTAGGTTAGCAGCGGATAGAAAAGAAAAAAGGGTTAAGAAAACTATAAGTATCTTAACCCTTTTCAAAATTATCGGGAAATAAAACTAATTATTTTCCTTTAGTCTCAGCCTCATCCATCTCTGTGTTCAGAGAATCCACTTTGTTAGTGTCAACTGGCGCAACAGTACTGTTGGTGTCAGTTTGAGGAGGTGTTTCTTTTGGTTGGTGAGCTAACCATTTGTCACCTTCTTTTCTAAGTTTCAATTCTTTGAAAGAAGTGTCTTTAGTACAGCAGAAAGTACAAGTTGCCTCGTTTTCTTTAATTGTACATTTTACATCTTTCACTTCAGATAAACCGAAGTCAGCTCCCATAGATTTCATCATATCTAGGTTAGCAGCGGTTTCTTTAGTAGCCAAAGTTTTTGCTTTATCAAAATCTTTGCTTTTAAGAGCATTCAAGTACTCAGTAGCAGCTTTTTCAGCAGCGTTTCCACCACCGCAAGCAGCCAAGAAAGCTACTGATAATACACCAAAAAATAATTTCTTCATAATTGTTAAATTTTAGTAAATAAGATTTGTTAACAGGGTGCAAATAAAACACATTTTTTGGTTCTAAGCAAATTATTCAGGTATAAATGGACAAAAAAATTAGCAAGTTATTAACAAATTAACAGATCGATTTGATTCAATATATTAATTTACAGTCGATTATGATATTGTCGAATTTCTAAATATTTAGATTGATTTAAAGTCAACTACCTGATTATTAACTAAATAATTCAAAAATGGTTAAAAAGCCTTAACCCAAGCCCCATTTCATAAATGAAGGGGAATGAACCAGGAATCACTTAGTCGTTTGGGGTAGTCAAACTTATCATACAATGAAATGGGTGTAGCTTCCAGGTACCTATCTCACTCAACTTAATCTTTCTTCTTACCCAATGAGAGCTTAGGCTCGGTCCCTTTCATCAACCTTTTTATATTACTCCGATGGGTATACATTATAAGGGTAGGATACAGACTTATACATATATAGTCTGCCAGCATCATGTTCGAATGGTTATAGATAATAAATGCTACCGTAAAGGCGATGCCACTGAAGATAGAACCTACCGAAACCCTTTTGGTTAAAATGAACAACAG
>JANWKQ010000130.1 GCA_025451295.1 Flavobacteriales bacterium
AGGTGGAACTCCCATCACCATTTAAAGTCTCAAATGCCATGAGCCCGATCCCCTCAGCAAAAAAGCTGGTTCGTTGCTGTTCTTCTGAAACGGTGCGGTTGGGCTTTATATGGTTCAACATGATCACTTCTTTTGTTACCAGACATTCGTATGATTTTCCATTGAATTCCATCGCTTGTCTTTTGGTTTCAAAGCCTCGTTCGGTCATTGCATTTTCCGATTCTTCACCCGCCGCGTTGGGAATGGAGATAGAAACGATCATTTTTTCACGCGACTTAGGTTTCCATAAAAATACCTGGTTGTCTTTAACCTTGCATCGGGTCATGGTTGTTGAGTCCCCAAGGTTCACCAACATTTCTTTTAAGGTGCTTCCTTCGGCGGTAATGGCATTTTGATATATGGCGGTTGTCCGGAGTTTGCTATTGAAAACAAACGTCGTAAAAAGGGTGTCTTTATTACTTATTAAGGTTTCAAAATACCAATACATGATATTGTTGGTGTCTGTTTTTTCTACATATTTATATACACTAGGTGATGTAAAGCTGGCATAGGGGAAATAATATTTTTTGGTGGAGATCTCTTTTTTTCCGCAGGAAAAAAGACCAATAACGACCCATAGAAACAAGAAATGTTTTTTCATGAACTAAAAGTAGTAAAAAGCTGGAAGCTGGAAGTCAGAAGCTGGAAGTTAAATGTAACCAGTCTTCTGTGGCCCAACTTCTGACTTCAAGCTCCCAGCTTCCAGCTTTTTACTACTTTTGCCCTAAACATAACCCATTGGCAAGAATTGTAGCATTGGATATTGGTGGTAAACGAACCGGCATAGCAGTAACCGATCCCATGCAAATGATTGCAACGGGTCTGGAGGGAATTGATACAACAGAACTGGTTCCTTATTTGAAAAAGTATATGATAACCGAAGAAGTGGAATGCATTGTGATAGGGAAACCTACACAAATGGACAATACGGTTAGTGAAAGCTGGGAGTTCATCAAAGGAATGGCGGATAGGATAAAGGAAGCTTTTTCATCTGTTGCTGTTGAATTCTACGACGAACGTTTCACCAGTAAAATTGCATTGCAGACCATGAAGATGGCTGGTGCAACCAAACATGAAATGAAAAATAAAAAAACGGTAGATATGGTGAGTGCCACGGTACTTCTGCAAAACTACCTCGAAAATAAAAAAGGACATTAATATGGTGTTACCAATTGTTGGTTATGGAGATCCCATTTTAAGAAGGATGGCCGAAGAGATCGAGGAAAATGACCCGGAACTTAAGGACATTATCAAAAATATGTGGGATACGATGTACAATGCGAATGGTGTTGGTTTGGCAGCTCCACAGATAGGAAAGAGCATTCGTCTTTTTATCGTAGATGCATCTACTTTCGAAGATGAAGAGCCGGATCTGGCTGACTTCAAAAGAGTATTTATAAATCCAATTATATTGGAGGAAACCGGGAAAGAATGGCCTTATAATGAAGGCTGCTTAAGCATCCCCACCATTCGCGAAGATGTTGATCGGAAACCCGTTATTACGATTGAATATTATAATGAGAAATGGGAGTTATTAGAAGAGACCTTAATCGGGATGGCGGCACGCATTGTTCAGCATGAATACGACCATATCGAAGGCAAATTATTTACAGATCATCTTCCGGCCTTGAAGAAAAAATTATTGAAACCCCGGCTCGACCGGATCGTAAGAGGCGATGTGAAGATCCACTATAAAATGAAATTTTTTAACCGTAAATAATCCATTGAATGAGATATCTGCTGACCATATTACCATTTTTATTGCTGACATCCTGCGGTAATGGCAAAACAAAAATGAATGATGAGATTAAAAAGCAAGAAGCAGAGGTGCAGAAAAATCGAAGCAAGGATAAGGTGCAGGACCTGTTTAAATCGTATGACAAATTCATTACTGCTTATCCACTGGATACCATGAGCAAAAACTATGCTTATAATGGGGCTGAAATGGGACTGATCCAGCAGGATGCTGAAAGTGCATTAAAATTCATTAACCTATTTCTTAAAAACTATCCGGATGACCCAAGGGCTGCCGAAATGCAGTATAAAAAAGGACTTGTATATGATTTGTTGGTGCATGATGGTTTGAGGGCCGCAGCTGAATATGAAATTTTCGTCAAAAAATACCCGTCTCATCCGCTACGTCAAAGTGCCGAAAATGCGATGCTGTTGATCCAGGACCCAGGGGCCTTTATGAATAGTCTGAAAACCCCACAGGATACGGGATCTGCATCCACCCAAAACCGGTAAAAATCTCTGAAAAGCCCCGCCCCGCCGACTTCTTAAGAAAATTTAGGGTCACGGAGCCCTATTGGTCCGGAAAAAACTAATATTATTATTACATTTGCACCCAAGTTTCTTTAAAGAAAACCTATGCAAATAATACAGGCCACTGAGTATACCTTGCAATCTCTCTTACGTTTTTTGGAGCAGGTAGATAAAGCTACTTATTCCAAGCCTTTGGATATATTTAATGGCTCTTCTTTAGGAGGCCATACCCGTCATATCATCGAATTTTATCATTGTTTGATCAAAAACTATAATCAAGGTACAATCAATTATGATCTAAGGGAACGTGATAAGAATATAGAAACCGATCCCGAATTGGCTTCAGTAGCCGTTCAGAATATTATTACAGAGCTTCAGAAAATAAACCTGAATGATCAGGTGGAGCTTCACATGTCATACGACCCACAAAACAGTGCTGTTGATACTGTTGTTTCTAATGTAAAAAGAGAGGTGGTGTATAACCTTGAGCATACCATACACCATATGGCCTTAATAAAAATTGGTGTAAAGACTGCCGCCCCTCAGATTGAATTGGAAAATGAATTTGGTGTAGCTCCGTCTACCATTAAATTCCAGCAGAACTCATGTGTACAGTAAGCTATGTGCCTCTAGGCCCAGGCCAGTTTATCCTTACTTCTAACCGCGACGAAAATCCTGCACGTATTACACATCAACCCGGTGAAGAAACCACATTGGTAGCTTCTCAAACCATTGTTTGTCCAAAAGATTCCCAGGCCGGTGGCAGTTGGATTGCGATGTCAGCAGAAGGTAAAGTGGCTTGTCTGTTAAATGGTGCATTTAAAAAACATGCGCATACCCCTCCTTATGAAAAAAGCAGGGGATTGATACTGATGGATTATTTCTCTTATGAATCAGCCATCCAGTTTCACAATAAAGTTAATCTCAAAGGAATCGAGAATTTTACCCTCATCATGCTCGAAGAAGGAAGGGTATACGAACTGAGATGGGATGGAGAGGAACGGTTCTTTAAATTTCTGGATGAAAAAGAACCTCATTTATGGTCCTCCTGTACATTATATGATGAGGCCACTGCAGCTCAGAAAGAATTAAAATTCAGCACCTGGCTTGAAGAAAATGAAAAACCATCAGTAGAGCAGCTTAGCTTTTTTCATGGCTACAATAACCCGGATGGATTTCTACTCGAAAGACCTGAAGTTAAAACGGTAAGTATTACATCGGTTCAAAAAACCGGCTCTTCCATAACCATGATCTATTATGATCTGCTTACGGGCACCCATGCTGAAAAACAAGTAGCTCTTGAGTAAATGATGAAACGACCGGGGAAAGGTTTAAAAAACAAAAAATTCTTTATCCGGTTATTCAATTGGGAATTCTGGCCAATGCAGATCGTTTATATACCCTTGTATATTTATTTTGTTTGGTTGGCACTTAAAGCAAGAAGTTTATGGTTCTGGAGTGCTTCCAATCCTGGAATAGAAACTGGTGGCATGTTGGGTGAATCCAAGATTGAGATCTTCGATATTATTCCTGAACATATACGGCCCGTTACCTTACTTATTCAACCTGGCACTTCATTACAGGAGGTGGTGTCCAAAGTGGAAGCACACCAGCTTAGTTATCCGATTATTTGTAAACCTGATCGGGGAGAAAGAGGTTTTCAGGTAGCCAAAATTCATAATGAACAGGAGCTTAAGAATTATATAGAAAAGAATAAGGTGGAATATCTCATCCAGTCTTTTTGCAATTTTAGGTTGGAACTGGGGGTATTTTATTGTCGCTATCCATGGGAAGAAAAAGGGAAAGTGTTTTCAGTGGTAAAAAAAGAATTCCTGTATCTCGAAGGAGATGGTGTTTCGACCTTATACCAACTTATTGGAGCTAACCAAAGAGCCATTTTGCAATGGGAAAAACTATATGCCAAATTTGCTGACCGGATGGAGGAAATTTTACCGAAAGGAGAAAAATTGGAACTCGAACCAATCGGAAATCATGCGAGGGGAACCAAATTCATCAATGCAAATAGTATCATCGATCCCACTTTAAATGAGGTTTTTGATAAAATTACCAACCAGATCCCCAATGTTTATTTTTGCAGGTATGATCTTCGTACAACCAGCGAGGCTGATCTAAAAGAGGGAAAAAATATTTATATTGTTGAATTAAACGGGGTAGGTGCCGAACCGGCCCATATTTATGATCCGGGCTATACATTATTTGCAGCCTGGAGAGATCTGATCAATCAATGGAAAATGGTATATAAAATATCGGTGTACAATCATAAGAAAGGTATCAAATATATGACTACACGGGAGGTTCGGGCCCATTTGAAAAAGATGAAAGCTTATCGTATCTTGGCGCAGTCATGACGGAGAATTTTTTTCTATTATCTAGTTTATGGGGAGTAGAATGGAGCTATGTTTTTTCTTTACCACCGGGCATTATTAATTTAAGTGTATTAGATACCACTGCACATAAAGGATTGAAGTATGGGATCATTCTTGCATTGGCGGCCTGTATTGTTGAATTTGCACAATCTTTTATTGGAACCAAGTTTTCTGCCTGGTTCATGACCCATGACAATATCAAAGTTTATATTAAGATTGCCATCATACCTATTTTTATAGTTCTTTCTATTAATTATTACCGGAAGGCATATAGAACCTATAGAGATAAAAAATTAAACATTGATCAGGATAGAAAAGGGAGAAAGATAGGAAGTTTTGGTAAGGGAATATTGGTTGGAATTCTCAACCCGATAGCAATCCCGTTTTTTATATTTCTGGCTGCAAAAACTGAAGGTGAGGGGCTGTTGATGGATACCTGGCCTTCTATATTCGTTTATGTAACCGGTACAACTGTCGGCACCTTTCTGGCTTTCCTTACTTATGGATTATTGAGTAAGATCATTGCTTCAAAACTCCGGCAGTTTCGCTTCTGGACCGATCTGATCATTGCCAGTATTTTTGTGGTGCTGTCCATCCAACAATTGGTGATGATGATCATTAAAAAAGAATTGCACTTCTAAATCTTATTTTTTTTCCTGGTACCAGGAGGCATATTTTATATAACTGTTGGCAATTCTGTCAATCGTACCTTTTACCTGTTCCGGATCGATGTCTTTTATTTTTCTTGCAGGATTGCCGGCATAGATGGAGCCACTTTCCACGATGGTATTTTCGAGCACGACAGCTCCGGCACCAATGATGGAATTAGAATGTATCACCGCATGATCCATCACGATGGCACCCATACCAATCAATACATTATCATGAATTGTGCAGCCATGTACAATGGCATTATGCGCTATGGAGACATTGTTGCCAATATTGGTCGGGGCTTTTTGATAGGTGGCATGTACGGTCGCATTGTCCTGTACATTTACTTTACTTCCCATTTTTATATAATGCACATCCCCTCTGATAACGGCATTGTACCAGAAGGTACATTCATCACCGCAAATAAAATCGCCGGTGATCACGGCCGTTTCTGCCAACCAGCAATCTTTACCGAATTTTGGAGTTTTGCCGAGGATTTCGCGAATGATGGCCATAGAATTTTCTTTGTGTAAATGTAATATTTTTTTGAGCGGCTTTCCCCTTAAATTTTCAAATCAGGTCCCTTGATATTACTCGAATATCTTTGATATTACTCTTTGTTCGATGGCCTTATCAGTTATTTTTACATCGCCCGAAAGAGACGTCATCCAATATACCAATTGTCCTGATTTGACACGTTTAGGAATATCTTCACCCAGATTCAGAACGGTATAATTAGTCTTATTACCGGAGGCTGATAGTGGTTCAATTAAATCTCCTGGATCATATTCTTCCACTAAATGATCCATCCAATTAATACTGGTAATATCCTTTTCGGTCCTGTCGGCAAAACAAATCTCCGTAACATCAATGATCATAAGCCGCTTTTTGCCATCCATTACATACCAGGCTTCATCGTAATCTGTTTTTTCAGTTGTGGGTGAAGAAACAATCCTATAATAAAATACGTCCCCATCTTTCTCCTTTACCTTGTGGTACTTTGATTTATCTGTTTCGTATTTATCAGCGTGACTGAAAACCAGGTTATCCTCCAAATCAAATGCTCCGAACAAATATTCTCCTGGTTCTATTTCTAAATTTACGTATGTGTTAGGTCCTACCTTTTCTTTTTGCTCGTTTCCCTCAGGATCGCCTACATAGTAATATAAAGTATCCTGGGTAGGGTTGAGAAAATTGATGATCCGTTTGGGTTTTTCCTCCTCTTTTTTTGAAGTATTTACATAGGAATCATTTGATCTTTTTTTAGGATTTCCAATTCCTCCTGATACAAAGAAATAAACACATAAACCTGCGGTCAATAATCCCCAATAAAAAACAGGAATATAAAAAAAGGTATGCCTGCCTTTAGGTTGAGGCTCGGTTTGTTCAGCTCCTTCCTCCGGTGGTGCATTTTGTATTGCTTTAACCAGGAATGCCTGTATAAGGACAAGGAGACTTGTAGATAAAAAAACAAAACCCATATAAGGTCCGTTTTTCATCGTATGATCATCGTATGCATACCCGATTAGCCATGCAGATAGAAAAAAGAAAATGGGGACTAAAATTCCTGAACGGGACCAGATAAATACAATCATAAAAAAATCGATAAGGTTAGCCCCAAATATAATAAGATTAATAACCGCTCTGATCTTGTTTTTTTTGAATCCGGGTCAATTTATCTCTTGGTACCATATCACTACTTAAATCCCTGTTTTACAGGTATTTTTGATTCCGTTGAGCATACAGATGGTTAACCAAAATCAACTGATGATGGTATGATGAAACATTTATTAAATGGGAATATAAATCAGCTTCTTTGTCTCAAAATATTCTTCACTGATCTTTTGGTGAAGGGAAAAACCTTTAACGGGTCTTTTGAGTTCTTTGATCTCCTCTTTCAATTCCCCACCTTTTAAATAGAGGATACCTTTTTCTTTTCCGGTAGGTTTTTTAGGAATGAGATGTTTTACATGATGGTAAAATTCTTTGAGGGTTTCTACCGCACGGCCCGTTACAAAATCACATTGTTCTTTTACCTGTTCGGCCCGGATGTGTAAAGTTCTTACATTTTCTATTCCTGCAGCTTCGCAAACACCTTCCACCACTTTTAATTTTTTCCCGATGGAATCCACTAATAAAAACTCACAATCAGGCAAACAAATGGCCAACGGGATACCTGGAAACCCTCCACCTGTGCCTACGTCAATAAATTTTGTTCCTGGTTCGAAAGACATACACTTCAGAATGGACATGCTATGCAAAAAATGATGGAGATAAAGGTGGTCAATATCC
>JANWKQ010000131.1 GCA_025451295.1 Flavobacteriales bacterium
AGTATATTTGATAAGGATCTGTTGTGTATTTATAGGGGTCAATTAGATCCATCTAGACCTGGAAATGGAAAACCGGTTACCGGTGTAGATATCAGAGCAGCTTTAGAGGCTGTTATTAATGGAGAAGCAGTCAACAGTAACCAGGTTCCCAGTGTAGGTTGCAGTATTAAGTGGAAGACGGAGGTTACAAAGTAATTAGCAAGCAAACATCCATTATATGAAAAGAACCTTATTTATAGTGTTATTAGCCTTCCTCATTTCCTGTGGAAATAAAGGAAAACAAAAAGATCCTTCCAAAAATGATTCTACCAACACAGAATCTACTACCATCGAAACGAATTATCCCACCGATTCTTTAAAGGGAGAATATATAGGTGGATTTGGCAACAGCACCATTGTCATATCCGTCAACTATATTAATGGAAAGAAAAGTTCGGGATACAGTATATTAAAGGGAAACCGACGTAATATCACTGGAGAGATTGCCAACAAAGGAAAGTTTTTTGAATTTGTGATGGCCGAACCTGGGGGTGATCCTTATGATGGCACCTTTACTTTTACCATTGATACCACCACCAAAATGTTGGAAGGAACCTGGGTTCCCTTCGATTCGGTGAAAGTTAAATCCAGAAAATATAAACTTACCCGTAGACAATACAATCATGAAGAAATGACCGGTTTTGTAGGTTATTGGTATTTGAATGATTTGAGTGTGCAGTTTAAGGATGATAAAACAGGCCTGGCCAAAGGATTTTGGTGGAATGAAAAGTCCGAAACCTCAGAGCAGGTGGAAATTCCTTTCTCCTGGTTCGAGGAGAAAAAGGTGGTTTCCATCGAATGGGGTAAGAACAATATATTCCTTTCACCTAAAATGAAATTTAAATACGAAAAAAACGACTACGAAGAAATGCTTATCTCCGGGGATTATATTATGTATAGATATTGATGGGTCCAGACAGGAAAAACATTTTATATTATCTTAAACGACTCCCGGTCATCATCTTTCCGGGAGTCGTTATTTTTTTCTCCTATCAGATGGCTCGTCTTTCGATCCCTTATGTTGAAATGAAGCATGATGTTGATTTTCTCAAATACAAATACAATGTATATCACATCGACTATTGGAGAATAGGTTTTTATGCACATGTATTTACAAGCGTCTTTGTTTTATTCGCAGGGGCATTTCAGTTTTCGCGATATCTCATTTTTAAATACCCAAAACTTCATAGGAGAATTGGATACAGCTATGTCTGGTTGGTTCTTTTTGTAAGTGGACCGGGTGCTTTCGCCATGGCCATTCACGCAAATGGTAAACTTCCGGCTCAATCGAGTTTTGTATTACAAACCATCATGTGGTTTATTTTTACCGGTGGGGCATGGTACTATGCTATGAAAAAAAAATTCATGAAGCATGCGGAATGTATGTTGCTCAGTTACTCATTAACTTTTGCTGCCGTTACTTTAAGGCTTTTAAAAATTCTACTCACCCAACTTCAATATGGTGGATATCTAAAGGGTATGCGGCCTATTGACGCTTATATAACGGTTGCATGGATGAGTTGGGTGCCCAACATGATCGTGGCGGGTTTGCTGATCCATTTCGGATTGATCAGATGGTTTTTCAGGAAGAAACTTGAATAATTGAAGAATACCCCCTGAGAGTGAAAAGCAAACAAAAAAACTTAATCCTCAAGCAATGATCTTACCTGCGGCTTCGGAGGGAATCCGATATCAATGATCACCCCAAGGCTGATCAAATATCCATAAACTCCGGTTCTGTTATTGAAACTTGGAACACCAATCCCCGAGATCGGCACATCAAACAATGAAACCAGGGGAAGTGTATATTGAAAGATCGGTTTAATATTCAATGCCCCATTCGCCAATCTGAATTTATAACCCAGCATCAGACTCATGTCGAGCTGCATATTGAAATTATTTTTATTGTTGTTGGAAGCAATGATCGAAGTGGGTTGGTTCTGATCGCTATTCACCACCTGTCCGGAACCATTCTTGATGGAATAATCTGCACGATATACATTGGCAAATGAAAAATCCAATCCGCCACCAAGGATAAAATTACTGAACTCCATATGAAGAGCTGAATACATTCCAAAATAATGCAGATTACCATATTCATCCACCAGATATGAATTTCCGGCAGTATCCTGTGCTGCATAATTGGAATGAAACCGTTTCATTCGGAAAGTAAGTCCATTCCTCCAGAAAAATGTTTTACTAACCTGCCATCTTAAACCTATTCCAAGATTATAACCAAAACCATTACTGGTGTTTTTTACACCGACCTGTGTTACGAGCTGATCCGAATTCACCATTGAATAATCTACCATCAAAGGGATATCAATACCGAATTTTGAGCCATCGTATATTGAATTCGGGTTGGTGAATCGATTATTTCTGTTGTTGTTGTTCGAATTATTATTATCATTGGTATTATCATTTCGTTGGGTATAGTTGCCGTTTTGCTGGGTCCAGGTTTTTCCTGGTTTTCCCTGAGCTACCCAATCGTTATAGTCTTCAACGGTGGCCTCTTTTTCATCATAGGTATAATAAGCAGTCTGAATTTTTTCGGCGAGTGCCACATCATCGGCATAAAAATCTGCCATATCATTTTTAAATGTCTTTTTGGTCATGAGTTTGAACTTCCCATCCTCCTTCTTTTCCACATAATAATCAACTACCTCGATGGTCTTATTCCCTTTATCTTCTTTATAGGTATAAGTATAAAGTCGGGCAGCACCATCCATGATGCGCTCCATAAATACGAGTTTACCATCAACAGGCTTCGCAAAATATTCTGAGCTCTCGTATTTAAAATAACTAATGTCTTTTGAGGTAAGTTTGGTATATTCTTCTGTGGTGTCGTTATAAACGCTGATACCCTTGGCAAGCTTATCTACTTTGGCGGGTTTGATCTTTACACTGAGTGTTTCACCCGCGGTTGTAACCACAGTTCCGTTGATCAAATCGGTTTGAGCCTGAAGGAAGGGGGTAGTGAATGCCAGGAAAATCCAGAAAATACACTTATAGCGTAGGATAATTTTAAGTGACATGGGCACCTGGTTCATGAAACGAATTAAATATTATTCAGTAAAATTACAAGATATAACGACTATTTTACAACATTTGTTGCAAACATAATACCACACTTAGTATTGGAAGATCAGCTCATGGGTGGTTTTATCCCATATCTTATTTAAATTATTGATAGTTAGATAGATATAATTATTTTAAGGCACTTTGCCAAATAAACTTAAATCGTAAAAGGATGAATTTACTTCGACAGTTATGTTCCATTCATGCTCCTTCGGGCAACGAAATATTGATGAAAGAATTTATCAAACAGTATATCAAAGACCATCAATCAAACTGGGTTACCACGCCGGAAATTATTGAAGGAGATTTTATCCAGGATTGTTTGATCCTGAAGTTTGGAAAACCTACCACCGCCATTTTTGCACATATGGATTCAATTGGATTCACGGTGCGGTATCAGAATGAGGTGGTAAAAATTGGTGGACCTGTAACGAATACAGGGATCAAATTAGTTGGCAAAGATTCCCTTGGTGAGATCCATTGTACATTAAAAGAAACAAGGGGTGAGCTTTCCGTAAAATATAACCGTGAAATTGAAAGGGGAACCGAATTGGTTTTTGAACCTGATTGGAGGGAAACGGACGAATATATTCAATGTTGTTATATGGACAATCGTCTGGGGATCTGGAATGCACTAAAGGTGGCAGAGACTTTAGAAAATGGCGCGATTGCTTTTAGTTGTTGGGAAGAACATGGGGGTGGATCTGTTGATTATCTGGCGGAATACATGTATAAAAACTGGGGTATAAGGCAGGCACTTATTTCGGATATCACCTGGGTAACGGATGGTGTCCCTTCCGGAAATGGAGTTGCGGTCTCCATGAGAGACCGTGGAATTCCGAGAAGAGCCTTCATCAACAAAATTATAGGTCTTGCCAAAGAATCAGGTATTCCATTTCAACTGGAGGTAGAAGGTGCCGGCAGCAGCGATGGAGGATATCTTCAGTCATCGCATTTACCATATGATTGGTGTTTTGTTGGTGCACCGGAAGACTTTGTGCATTCACCTGATGAAAAAGTTCATAAAGCCGATATTGATGCCATGTGGAAGCTGTATAATTATTTAATGAAGAAGTTGTGAAGCTGGAAGACGGTAATCAACACTCAAATCTATTGGGTTCTAACTTTTTTTGAATTCTTTCAGATAGAAATTCTCTCCATCAAAATATCCGTAGCTATCATATTTGATCCAATCACCCAGATTAATATAACGACTTTTTTCGATGGGTCGGTCAATGGGTAGATGACGGTGACCGAAGATCATGAAATCAAAATATTCTTCTTTTAACCGATCTTTACAATATTGGAACAACCATTCTTTTTCATCACCCAGATATTGGGCATCGGCTTCGTAGTTTGATTTTCGGCTTCTTCGGCTAAAATAGTTCGCGATGGAAAAAGCCAGATTCGGATGGATCCGTGCATAACACCATTGAAAAAAACGATTCCTGAATATTTTTTTGATGAATTTATAATTGTATTCACCGGGACCCAATCCGTCCCCATGAGCCAGGAGAAATTTTTTATTTCCATGTGTTTTGATCACCGGTTCATGGTGGATCTTTGCGCCTAACTCCTTTTCAAGATAACCAAACATCCACATGTCATGGTTACCTGTGAATATATGTAACTGTACACCTTTATCAGATAGTTCGGCCAGTTTCCCCAGTAACCTTATAAAACTTTTAGGTGCGACGTATTTATATTCAAACCAAAAATCAAAGAGATCTCCCATCAGATAGATTTCCGTGGCATGGTGCGAAATACTATTTAGCCAGGTTACGATCTTTTTTTCCCGCTCCAGGCTGGTTGAATGATCCGGTGCACCCAGATGAAAGTCAGAGGCGAAATAAATATGTTCCGTTTTTTCTGACATCTATTTATATAAATAAGCTTCGAATGGCTCTGATTATTTGTAAATTCTGCAATTGTACGGTAATTCTGATTGTTTCCCAATACGAACTGGTATTTAGGTTAACAGATTGTTTGATCGAAGGAGAATAGATAATCGGAAAATAAACCTGCAATGCCCTGTCAGGCGTACGTAAATACAGCCCCCCGCTATACAGGAATACTTCAGATCCCGGAAAACTTCCTGCTCCACCATAAGTGCCGACATCCATGTACAAACCTGCATAGATCATCGGAATATCCCATTCAAGATTGGCCGTTAGCATCCACTGGTTGGTTTGGCCCACAAATGTGTTGATTTTAAAATCTCCATCGGCATGTGCTACCTGTTGGCTCAGTACATTATCGGTTTCCGATCGACCCACATAATAATCATTGAAGGCATAATCCCAAGGGCCATTCCATCCGCTCAGCCTGAAACGGGTATCAGTCACCATACTGGGTGTGGTTAAAAAGGTTCCGGCAAATACACGAAGTTGTATCATTGATTTTCCCTTTGCGTAAATAAATGCCACTTTAAATTCGTTAAAGAACTTCAGGGCAGGTGTAAAATCCGGGAGAGGTGTCATTGAATAGTTGATGCCAAAATCATATACATGTTCGAATGAAACGGTGTTCTGTATTTCCCACAATCTTTTTTTGTAGTTAAGTTTATAGTAAAGTAGATTTTGCATAAGAAATTTCCACCGGTTATTGAGATTGAGTACCGGGTCAACCTGGGTGATCAAAAGTTGGTTCTTGAAACCTGTTTCATGGATCAACGGACTATATACATTCCTTCTTTCAAAAATAAATCTCACTTGCGGACTCAACTGAAAATACCATAATGGGTTACCGGCTGCTACTTTATAGGATTGAATGGTAGCCGTCGTCTTAACAAACATTCGGTCCGGTTTATTCTTTTCAAAAAACTTGGTATGGGTAATGGAGGCGAATAAATTCGGACGAAAAGATCCGCATCCAAACATGGGTATCACGAACCATTCCGTGGGTTTGGGAATCAATCCATAATTGTGAACAGCCATTCCCACCTGAAGACCATCATAATAATTTCCTGCAGCTAAGGGTAGATAGTAAATATGTTTTCGATAAGGATTCTCGAAGGACGTAAAATAATTGAACCGGGTAGGCTTGCCTGTCTTTTTACCATTCTCAATTCTTATATAATTATTTCCGAGTTCTATATCGGGAATACTCATATTCTTATCAATGGCAAGCCAGGCAATGCTGCCATCGTATGGAATGGTCAGGGTGCCTTTATCGGTGATGGGATCAAAATACCAGGTTTCTATTTTCTCATATTTCGAATTGAATGCTTCAAGATAAATGGGTGCTGAAATTTCTCCATTGTTGATAATCTCGACAACAAAGTCATCACCGGTTTTTTTAACATGCTTGATTTCGTAATTGAGTTTTTCATTGGATACCATGCCCTGATCGAAAAACCAATCTGATTTATCACCAATATATTTTTTAAAAATATCATGCAGATCTTCACTCATGGGATGTTTGAATTTCCATGTCTGATAATAATCCTGCATAGCTGATTTAAAAGTATCGGCCCCACAGATATGATAGAGGTACCAGGTAAACGCCGCTGGCTTCGAATAGGCCAGGATCGCATAGTTCTCCGGGGAAAGCAGATG
>JANWKQ010000132.1 GCA_025451295.1 Flavobacteriales bacterium
GGTTTTTGAACCGCGGTTATCTGTATGAGCAGAAACTTCTACCCTAACATCCGGATTTTCGGTTAGGAATTCTTTCAATATATTCAATTCGTTTACTGATTCCGATCTTAAATTAGAACGGTCATAGTCGAAGTATACATTCTTCAATACGAATTTATCACCCATCTCCAATGGATCCAACTCAAAGTTACCCAGGTAAATGGTTTTTTGAAGATCATCCTGTGTAAAACGAACCGTTTCTTTCACCATTTTATAGCCTTTGGCAATCACAATCACTTCATAGTTCACATCTATATCAAGCCTGTATTCGCATTTACCACCCACTGTATGAAGTTTGGCAATTATATTTTCGCCAGTCGTTATTTCCACTTCACCTTCTACCATAACCAATGTCTTCTTGTCCTTCAATTCACATTTCATCACAATTGGCGGAAACGTAGGTTTCAGATAAATTTTTTGGCGGATCACTATCGTATCAAAATCTGGAACCTTTTCGAATTTGGTATTGAATTTTACTTTTTTAGGCTCATACCCTTCAGCCCTTGCATCGGCAGTATAATATTTGGACACTCCGATAATCGAGGAATATTTGCCTATTTCGTCATTCTTCATATCGATCTCAACAGGAATATATGCTGTTTCAATCACACTCAGATCAGAAGAGATCAACTGATTGGTTCTTTCATCATATACTTCCACAATCAATGGAAGTTTGATCGCATCCAATATATACATCTCGTAAATATCCTTTTCTCCCTGCCCCCCTTTTCTGTCCGAATCAAAAAATGCTTTCTTCCCATCTTCAGTAAAGAAAATGAATACGTCGTTAGAAGTAGAATTGATGGGAAATCCAACATTCTTTGGTGCTGAAAAGTGTCCATCCGTGATCTCTGTTTTAAAAATATCGAAACCGCCGATGGAGGAATGTCCTTGTGAACTGAAATAAAATGTTTTGCCATCCGATTTAATGAACGGACTTTCCTCATTGTAGATCGTATTGATCTCATCCAGTTCTTGTGGGGCGCTCCACTCACCATTCGCATCTTTTGTTACTCTACAAATATCCAACCCGCCCTTGGTGGCATACTTAGGATTGCCTGTTGTAAAATAAATAGTATTCCCATCTGGTGAATAACATGCATGGGTTTCTCTGTATTTGGAATTGATCATTTTCATAGGTTCTGGCTTTGTCCAGCTCCCATTTTTGTTTTCAGATTCGTAAAGATCACCGTTATCATTTTTATCGTACCTGTAGATGATCAGTTTATCTCCTTTAGGCGATAGCCAAACAACGGCATCGTGGTCATTAGAGTTCACATCACCTTTGAGCTTTTTTGCTGACTCCCATGTGCCATCTTCATTTTTGGTAGAATAATAAATATCCTCAAACTGAAAGGGAGATTCTGCATCCACAATTCCGCCCGTGCTACCGGTTCTTCTGCTGGTAAATACGATCATGTCTTCTGTTGCATTCACGGCGGCCGTATAATCAGGATATTGACTGTTGATCTGGGCACCCATGTTAAGCATGATGATCGGAATTGAATCTCTTACATTTTTCTTACCATTTGTACACTGAGCAATCCGCATGCCTACATATTTTTTTTCTGCCTCAATCGATCCTTCCGGATTTTCCAGTTCAATTTTATTGGCCTGGTTCGAATTCAGCAATCCGCTATATTCATTGTACATTTCGATTGCCTTATCCCACTGTCCATCCAGATGTAATTCTTCTGCTAATGGCAGGAGAGCCTTATTCCGATAATCATTTTCGAGGGCAATGGCCTTTTGATAAAAATCAGCCGCATCATGTGTATTATTGAACTGACGATAGATAGTTGCGATCTGAAAATTCAGATAGGCATTGTTTGGATTGAAATCATTTGCCTTGAGATAGTACTTCAGAGCTGTCTCAAAATTTTGTGGACCATAATAATAATATTCATCGCCTTTTTCGAGATTGGCCTTCGCACTTTTTAAACCGGTTTGATTGTCCGGGAAATTCTTTTCAGTAAACTCTACGTTGTTTTGAGCAATAGCCGTCCCGGCGATAGACATGAACAAAATAAAAGCTAACTTTTTCATATAATTTATGGTTAGGATTATTTGTATGGCAAATATTATTTAACTATTCTTATCTCTGTTCTTCTGTTTAGCGATCTTCCATCTACGGTTTTATTGTCAGCGATTGGTTTATCCGGGCCAAAACGGTCAAAGGTCATTCTGTCTTCTGCAATCCCATGTTTCATCATCCACTTAATAACCACTTTTGCTCTACGTTTTGACAATACCAGGTTATGAATATGAGATCCTACAATATCCGTATGTCCACCAATGTCTATTTTAACATTGGGATTCTCATTCATGTAAACCAATACTTCTTCAAGGACTTTTACTGAAGCAGCTTTCAGATAATGTTTATCTGTATCAAAATAAATGTTTCTAACCAGATAGTTGGCTGCATTTTCATCCTGATTCAGATAAATGTCTTTTTTGGTATCCTGGAATGTCCAGGTAAAGGATTCCTTTTTATTATGATATCCTGCCGAACTGGAATACAGTTGATATTCGGTATTTGTTTTAACGGTAACCGTAAACAACGAATTCTTGGTCATTATCTCAGCTATTAAGGTGTCTCCCTTATAAATTTCCACAACCCCATCAATCGGTTGACGGGTGTTTTCATCGAACAACTGACCATTTAAAGCAATTTCTTCAATTACCTTGTCTTTTTCCATGTAAATAACCATACGAATAACAAGTGTGTCTAAATGCACAATCTTGTCGAACATGGTATTGAAATTTTTCGTGGCAGGAATATAGCCACGGGCTTCAGCATTTATGTCGTACGTTTTATTTACTCCAACATAAACCAGGTAAATTTCATTATTGGCAGCTACTACCTCTTTAAAATATGGTCGGCCTTCAGATTCTTTTACCACAAGCTTTGCATTGGATATAACCGCTTTTGTTTCTGCATCTTTAACAAGGATCTCAACCGGGATCTCATAATCTCTCAAAATGTATCCCTCGTAAATATCATTGGCTCCAAACCCACCCATTCTGTTCGAATTAAAAAACACCCTTCTGCCATCATCTGATACCTGCAAAAAAGCCTCATCATAAGGTGTATTGAGTGGGAATCCTAAATTAATCGGATGTGAAAATCCGGTATCTGTGAGTTCGCATTTAAAGAAATCAAATCCACCAATAGAAGTATGCCCATGAGAACTAAAATAGAAATGTTTGTTATCTCCTTTAATGAACGGACTCTCTTCATCCCATTCGGTGTTAATGGTGCTACCCACATCTACAGGTTCGCTCCATTTTTGTGTATTCTTATCATAAACAGTTTTAACGATATCCAATCCCCCATGTTTTGCATATTTTGGATTATTGGTAGTGAAATAAATAGTATTCCCATCAGGTGAAATGGATGCATGGGTTTCACGCCATGGTGTATTGATCATTTTCATCGGTCGCGGAGTGGTCCATTTACCATCTACATAATCGCTTTCATAAATGTCACCCTGTTTGCGAATGGGCCTCCGTCGGGATTTATTGTAATACAGTAACAATCTTTTTCCGTCGCCACTTACCCAAACAGGCGCCTCATGAGCATGGGTATTTACATCACCATGAAGATGAAGGGCATTGGTCCATCCTGTGTCTGTTCTGATGGTGTAATAAACATCTTCGTAAGGAAAAGGTTGACCATGATGTTTTTTATCTCCGGTATTACTAGGTCTTCTGGAAACAAAGATCAATAAATCTTCCAGGCTATCAACCACTGCAGAATACTCAGGATACTTTGTGTTAATCGCGGGTGAAATATTTTCGAAAACGATTGGCAAAGTATCATGTGCCAACACTTTACCCGTTTCACATTGCTGAATGCAAAGATCTGTCCATCTCACTTCATGAATAACATCCTTTTCATGCATGCCAAGATGTTTATGTCCGCCTTCCAACAAAAATGCTTTATATTCCTTGTAGTGCTTTATTGCCTGATCCCACTCTCCGTCCTGATGGTATGCATCTGCCAATTCATAAAGAACCAGCTCTTTCATATTTGGATTTAATAGGATAGCTCTCTCATAATATATTTCGGCATCTTTTGGATGATGCAGGGCAAAATAAATATGGCCCATATGGAAATTTAAATAATCATTGTCTGGATTGAATTTACTGGCTTCCAAAAACAATGCAAGTGCTTCCTCATAATAGGGCGGCCCTTTCAGATATAACTTATCGCCCTTTGAAAAGCTGTTATAGGCAGCTTTAAACTCGCTTTCTCTATTCGGAAAATTGGATTTTTTCCATTCAACATTCGATTGAGCCGAAATGACTATAGTTGATAGAACTATATTAATAAATATTATAAAAAAAATCTTCATCCAGCTATTCTTCAATGATCTTGATTTCGGATCTACGGTTAAGTGCCCTTCCTTCAGGAGTTTTATTATCTGCTAAAGGCTGGTCAGGTCCATATCCCTTATAAGAGATCCGTTCTTTTGCAATGCCATTCGCTGTTAACCAGGTATAAATAGATTTGGCCCTGGCATCCGATAATTTCATATTACTTGAATGAGATCCGATACTATCGGTATGGGCTGATACTTCCAGTTTAATGTAGGGGTTTTCGGTCATAAATTCTTTCAATATTTCCAGTTCGGTTACAGATTCTGGTTTTAAAGTAGCTTTCCCTGATTCGTACTGTACATTCCTCATAGCAAAACGGTCTCCCACCTTGATCCGGTCTAAATACACGTCCCTGTTATTATCTTCAGGTGTAAGTTTGATGGTTTCTCTGTAAGGCATATGTCCTTTGGCCAACATGGTAAACGTATATTTTACATTTTTCGGCAGTTCGGTGGAGAACTTGGAGTTAACTGTTGTTAAATGCCCGATCTTTTCATTGTCGATCGTGATTTCAACGATACCATCCACGGGACTTCCTGTAACCTTATCAAAAAGTCTGCCGGTAAAAGCAACGGGTGCATTGTCAAGATCGAGGTAAATGATCTGGCGGATCTTTACCGTGTCGAAATTCACAATTTTATCAAAACGGGTATTAAAAGCGGCTCTCTTTGGAATGTATCCGTGAGCATCCACGCTAACGTCGAATGATTTGCGAACACCAACATATACATTATACTTACCGTCATTGGCCGCTACTACCTCTTTAAAAAGTGCATGATCCTGTGATTCTTCAATAAGAACGGTGGCATCCTTAATGACTTCTTTCGTCCTTGAATCCATCACGGTGATCTCAACCGGGATGTTTACTTCGGAAAGAATAAAACCTTCATAAATATCGTTTGCTCCGAAACCACCGACACGGTTCGAATTGAAGAAAACACGTTTACCATCATCCGACATATAAATAAATGCATCATCATATGGGGTATTTAATGGGAAACCCAGGTTGATCGGTTCAGAAAAACCACTATCACTTAATTCACATTTAAAAAAATCAAAACCCCCAATCGAGGTATGTCCCTGGGAGCTGAAATAAAAATGCTTTCCATCTGGTTTGATAAATGGACTTTCTTCATCCCATTCGGTATTGATCTTGTCTCCGACATCAACCGGCTCACTCCATTTACCGGTCGCATTGTCATAAACAGTTTTTACAATATCCATTCCACCATGTTTGGCGTACTTTGGGTTGTTGGTAGTAAAA
>JANWKQ010000133.1 GCA_025451295.1 Flavobacteriales bacterium
GGAAGAAACGATGAGTCCATCCACCTGATGTTGATCTGCCAGGATAGAGATCAGATCGGCCTCCCGTTTAGGATCTTCATCTGAACTGCAAATAAGCATATGATATCCTTTTTTATTGGCAGCATCTTCAACACTCCGGGCAATCTTTGCATAAAAAGGATTAGAGATATCTGCAACGATGAGACCTAAAACATTCGATTTTCCAGTCCTTAATTTTCTGGCAGTGGCATTTGGTTTAAATCCCATCTCCTCCACCATTTTCCAAACCCGTTCCTCGGTCTTTTTGCTAATGCCATACTGAGACCCTTTTCCATTTAACACCATGGAAACGAGTGTTTTAGAGACTCCGAGGGCTTTCGCTACATCTTCCAGTGAACTTTTCTTCATCAAGCAGTTAAATAGAAGTGAAAGATACGGCTATTTTTGAATAAACCAAATCTAAACCGATTTTGTTAAATTGATTTTGGTGGCGCCTTTCCCTATGCTACGGGGTCGCTATCGCTTCGTACACCTCCACACTTTCCCATCCTTAACCCACGGCGCACCAAGCCCTTCGCAGCGGTGGCGCTTCCTTTTTTTTTAATCCCTTTCCAATCTAAATCGTTTACTTACTCGATTTTAAACTATTTTTTAATGATTTTATGATATCACCCCACAAGGTTTACGAGTTGGCACAAGTTTTGACTAGTCTAAAATATCTTTCGTTAATTACCATAAGAGTCAAGTTTATGAAAACAATCAGCTTTACCCTCGTATTTACATTGACAGGTCTCATGGCTTACAGCCAGATCAGAACCACCAATGTGCATGTAACATCTACTACCAGCAATCTTAGTGTTGGGTCCACCACTACAACTACACATTCAACGAATAATACTACAACCAATACGTATAAACCCGAACGAACGGATTATTCGAACAACAATTCGAATACGTATAGCAATAATAACAGCTATACCAACAACAATAATTACAGTAATAATAACACAAGCAACAATAGCTATTCCAACAATTCGAACTCTTCTTCCAATGGATATGGGTCATATGGAAATTATAACAATTCTTATAACAACAACTCCTATTATAATAACAACTCCAACTATAACAGTAATTCAAACAGTAATTCCCAGAATTCTTATCGGGCAACGGATGTAAACAGTTATGGTGCACAAATTGTAACCGAAGACAAAACAACCACCGGTGTAGCAAAAAGTGCCTATAATATTCCCAATCAGTTCAGCAACTACAGAAAGAATACGGCCATCGAGCGGTTCTTTAACAATAACCAAAAAACCAGTCAGACCTTTATAATTAATGCCCAGGTTGAAAATACACTGAAAGGTACCGGTGGCACCATTGTAAAAATTGCGCCCAATAGTTTTGTTACAGCTGATGGTGAGTTGGTAAAAGGAGATGTAGAATTTGAGATGAAAGAAATGTATGGAAAATCAGATATGATCTTTTCAAATGCCAGCACCGTATCGAATGATGTTGCCCTGGTTTCGGGTGGTGAAATATATACAGGAGCTACCAAAAATGGAGAACCTTTGATCCTGGCTACCGATAAACCAATGCTGATTGAAGTACCTGCCGCCGCTGGTTCTAACGAGCCAATGCAGCTTTTCAATGGTCAGCCCGACAGAAATACCGTGAACTGGAATCTGGCAAGCCCGAATTCTGTAACCCCGGTATTGAATACAAATTCACCCACTGGCTATTCTTATAATTTCAGCTCAAACTCCATGAACTGGCTCAACTGCGACCAATTCAACAGAAGTCTTAGCCCAAATACAAAAGTAACCGTTCGTCTCCCCCGTCAGTACGATTCTACCAACACAGCCGTATTTATCGTTTTCGCCGGACAAAACACGGTCACCAAATTCGATAATTACAATCCGTATAGCTTTACCAACATGAACATGTCATCTTTTGATACCCGGTGGTATTCAGTTCCAACAGGTTCCGATGTAACCATCGTGGCTATTTCGGAGATCAACGGACAGTTTTATTCCAGTATGCAACGGGCTACCTTAATGCAGAATCATGAAGCCGATCTGGTAATGTCACCCACTACACTGGATGAGATCAAGACAGACATGGAAAAATTACCATAAATAACCGCCGCCTTATTTTATATAGAAAAAACCTCCTTCGGGAGGTTTTTTTATGTTCGATTGAACCTGTTAAATAGTGGGGTGTAAACTTAAGGGACGTTAAATTCCTCACAGTTAGCAATCAATTAAAAAAAACTTCGTTAAATGGTACGAGATTTGTCTATCTTTATGAAACATTTGATCAGTGCATATCAATCAAATAAATCAGGTTTTATGAAAAACGCTTTATTCAGCTTATTATTCGTTGGAGTTGGAGCATGGGCATCTGCACAGGTGCTAAGTATTACCACTACAACCACCAATACCGGTAATGCAGTTATCGGATTGGGAGGGACCAATGTTCAAACTACCAACTTTACCACCACTACGCAAAACGGAACCGGAAGAAACAATACGGTAAGTGATTATACTTTTTCAAACCCGGGAGCCGGAAGTACTGGCAATAATACCAATTATAACAATGGCAATGGTTATAATAACGGGTATTACAACAACAATGGCTATGGTAATTCCTATAACAACAATGGTTATGGTAATTCCTACAGCAATAATGGTTATGGAAATTCTTATAATTATAACAATACCTATTCTAACCAATCGACTTATCAGACCAACGGCGATGGCTATGGTTCAACGGTTGAAATGGAGGACGAGAATGGTAACCGCACGATCATTGAAACCACAACCGATTCTACGGTAGCGGAGGCCAACAAATCCATCAAGGATAAGATCAATGCCCATATTGTTCACTTTACCGGTTTGGTAATGAGTGATGCTTACAATGAAGGCAATCTTTCCAAAGCATATGTAATGGATAAATATTCCGAGTTTTTAAAACCGGGTAAATACAATAATATCAATGCTTCTTTACCAAATTCGGTGGCATATACGTTTGATGGGATCGCCATTCCACCAAAGACCCGTTTGGTCATTTACAGCGGTACAAATTTTACCGGAAGCAAATTATTGGATGTTACCGGTCCGGCCATCATCAATAATAATAAATGGGAAGCCGACGAAAGATATATTGGTGCCAATAAAAAAACCTATTGTCCCGAATTACAAACCACCTTTCCACAATCTGTAAGACAATGGAGTAAAACCAATATGCACGATTGGCAAAGTGGATCGATCGAGATCACAGAAGTGACCGAGTAAAAAATACTTTAAAAATAGGAGCCCGTTCAGATTCTGGACGGGCTTTTTATTTACTTTAAACTGCCAATTTCGGGAAGATGTAGTCTTGATGACCCTATCCTCGAAAATTTCTCTGCCGAACGGACTCGTCATTCGTCATTCGTCATTCGTCAATAACAATCCTTACTTTTACCCTCCTGAAATACAGGCCAAGATGACCGAGATCGCTAAAATATACGACCCCAAACTCACTGAAGATAAATGGTACCAGCAATGGCTCGCCAATAAATGTTTTGCCAGTAAACCTGATAACCGAATTCCGTTTACCATTGTTATTCCGCCCCCCAATGTTACCGGTGTTTTACACATGGGTCATATGCTCAACAATACCATCCAGGATGTATTGATCCGTAAAGCGAGGATGGAAGGAAAAAATGCCTGCTGGGTTCCGGGAACAGATCATGCCAGCATTGCAACTGAGGCGAAGGTAGTACAAATGCTGCGTGACCAGGGGATCAAAAAATCCGATCTCACCCGGGACGAGTTTATACAACATGCCCATATCTGGAAAGACAAGTATGGCGGAATTATATTAGAGCAATTAAAAAAACTAGGTGCCAGCTGCGATTGGGATCGTACGGATTTTACCATGAATGATCATTATACCGAAGCGGTAATAGATGTGTTCATTGATCTGTATGAAAAGGGACTCATCTATCGTGGTCTTCGTATGATCAACTGGGATCCTGCAGGAAAAACAGCGTTAAGTGATGAAGAGGTGCTGCATACCACCGAGAATTCAAAATTATATTATGTAAAATATAAGATCGTTGATAGCAATGACTTTATTACGATCGCTACTACACGTCCGGAAACTATTTTAGCGGATACTGCGATTTGTATTAATCCAACAGATGAAAGATTTAAACATTTGCATGGAAAAAAAGCATTGGTTCCATTTATCAATCGTGAGATTCCGGTGATCCTGGATGAATATGTATCCATCGAATTTGGAACCGGTTGCTTAAAAGTTACACCGGCACATGATGCAAATGACTATGCTTTAGGACAAAAACATGGCCTCGAGGTGATCGATATTCTCAATGAAGACGGAACCCTGAATCTGAAAGCACAATTGTATATCGGGCAGGATCGTTTTGAAGTTCGCAAACAAATTGCCAAAGATCTGGAAGCGGCCGGACATATTGCCAAAGTGGAAGAATACCAGAACCAGGTTGGAAGAAGTGAAAGAACAAATGCCATTATTGAGCCACGTTTATCCTTACAGTGGTTTGTGGATATGAAAAAATTTGTGGCTAAAAATCCACAGGTGGTAACGGATGTAGTGGAGGATAAGATCCGTTTTCATCCGCCGAAATTTAAGAACACGTATAAACATTGGATGGATAATATCCGCGACTGGTGCATTAGTCGTCAACTCTGGTGGGGACAAAGAATACCAGCATGGTATGACGACAAAGGAAATTTTTATGTAGCCAAAACCTTAAAGGAAGCACAAAAGTTAGCTGCCTATGATAGGGCAAAGATCAAAGAACACCCGATTGAAAATATATATAACGATGGTGAAGACATTGTATTGAAACAGGATGAAGATGTGGTGGATACCTGGTTTAGTTCGTGGTTATGGCCATTAGAAGTTTTTGGATGGAATAAAGACAAAGAAAACAAAGAACTTAAATATTATTATCCTACCAACGACCTGGTAACTGCTCCGGAGATCATGTTCTTCTGGGTAATGCGGATGATCATGGCAGGCTATGAATACAAGGGAGAAAAACCTTTTTCGAACGTGTATTTCACCGGAATTGTAAGAGATAAGATCGGACGGAAAATGAGTAAGCAATTCGGAAATTCGCCTGATCCTTTGGAATTGATGGGGAAATATAGTGCAGATGGTGTTCGGGTAGGAATGCTCCTCTCCTCCCCTGCCGGTAATGATCTTTTGTTTGATGAAGGATTATGCGAACAGGGAAGAAATTTTGCCAATAAAGTATGGAATGCATTCAGGTTGGTAAAAGGTTGGGACGTTGATAAGAAGGCAACTGCTTCCGAAGGAAATAAACAGGCGATTGCCTGGTTTGACAATCGCATCAATGAATCGGTGACAGAATTGAACGATCTCTATGCTAAATTCAGAATGAACGAAGCGTTACATACCACCTATAAACTGGTATGGGATGATTTTTGTGCCTGGTATTTAGAAATGATCAAACCGGAATATACGGAAGGAAAAACATCGGTTATCGATGGAGAAACTTATGAGGCTACACTTATTTATTTTGAAAAAGTATTGAAGCTCATGCATCCCTTCATGCCATTTATTACGGAGGAGATCTGGCATTTGATCAAAGACAGAAAAGACAATGAATTTATCATGTTGTCTGAATGGCCCGTTGCCAAAGAAACGAGTCCTGCTTTGTTAGAACAATTCAAAACAACCGAAGGCGTGATTACGGAGATCAGGAATTTCAGAAGTTCGAAAGGAATGTCACCTAAAGAAAAACTACAACTCTTTGTAAAAGGAGAGCCGAATATTGAGCAAAAAGTTTTTGTACCCATCGTAAAAAAACTGGGTAACCTCATAGGTTTAGATGGAACGGATGTAAAAGTGGAAAATTCCTATGGGTTTATTTCCGGCAATACGGAATATTTTATTCCGTTTACAGCATCTGTTGATTTGAAAGCAGAATCTGCAAGAATTCAGAAAGAGATCGAATACAACCAGGGATTTTTGAAATCGGTCATGGCCAAGCTGGGGAATGAAAAATTTATGGCCAATGCAAAACCAGAAGTTGTTGTGATTGAAACGAAGAAGAAAGAAGATGCAGAGTCAAAGATCAAGGCGCTGAAGGAACAATTGGGAAGTTTGAAGTAGTTCAGAATCTCTACTATAGAAATGTATTATTGTACTTCAAAATTTCATAACCTATGAACATCACCATCATCGGCGGTGGCATCACCGGCCTCACCACAGCACTCGGATTACATAAGCTTGGAATACCATGTAAAATTTATGAACGGACACCTCAACTAGCTCCCGTTGGAGCAGGTATCGTGATGAGTCCGAATGCCATGAAAGTTTTTAAATGGTTGGGAATCGATCAACAGGTGGCAGAAGCTGGCGTTGCTTTAAAAAATGGGGTGGTCACCTGTCAGCAGCTTGTTCCATTAAGAAAACCCAAAGAGGATTTTTTAAAAGATGAATCCAATCAATTCATGGTGGCTCTTCACAGGGCTGCCCTGCATGAAATTCTTGTAAAAAATGTGCCGGCCGGCACATTGGAACTCGGACATGAATTACACCATCTTGAAAATACCTCAGGAGGCGTAAAACTCATTTTCAACAACCTGGAAGTAAAAACAGATATTGTGCTGGGAGCAGACGGACTCCATTCAAAAACAAGGTCAGCAATCTTTCCTCATTCAAAAATTCGTTATTCAGGACAAACCTGCTGGCGGGGCGTATCCACACATCCCATTCCGGATGCATTAAAAAATTCATCCACCGAAGCCTGGGGTTGGAAACGAAGATTTGGTTTTGTGAATATAGGCAAGGACATGATCTATTGGTTCGCAGTGATCTCTGCTCCGGATAATTTTAAACCGGTAGAAAAAAATATCAACCGTTATCTGAAAGAACAATTCCGTTCTTTTCATCCTTCGGTGATTGGGATCATCGATCAAACTGAACCGGATCATATTATTCAAAATGATATTGATGATCTGGAAAGACTTTCATGTTGGCATAAAGGGAACATTTGTCTTACCGGCGATGCGGCCCATGCTACCACTCCCAATATGGGACAAGGTGGTGCACAGGGAGTAGAAGATGCATATTATATTTGCCAGACCATAAAAAAATATGATAATCCTCAACAAGCTTTCAAATCATTTGAAAAAATCCGCAGAAAAAAAGTGGATAAGGTTGTAAATACGTCATGGACCATGGGCAAGATGATCCACAACAGTATTCAGCAACCTTTATTAAAACTGATCTTGAAATCTATGTCTGATAAATCCGTAACATCACAAATGAGGAATATTTATCATATAGATCCACCAATGGTTTAGCGAAATATGCTATTTCGTACCCGTGAATTTAAAATTGGGTTTTGACCAGCTAAGCACATTCCCATCAACTGATCCACTAAAACTTCCTGACTTTGAAAGGGTGATTACATTGTTAGTGGACGAAACAGAAACACTGTCAATGCGCATGGTGGGATTAAATCCAATTTCTCCGATATCCATTGTTACCAGTTGATCATCTATTTTGCTTACTTCGCAAAAAGCAAACTTCTTTGACCAGTCAGCATTCATGCTGCCTGTGTAGGTTCCTGCAATCTTTTCAGTGTTAGAGGGGTCAGGTTCATTGGTACAGGATGCAAGTACAATGGCAAACAATCCTGCAATCATTAATTTAGTCTTCATATTTACTTTAATTTGGTTTGTTAGTGCAAATAAACGGCTGAAGCGGGGCCATTCCTTCATGGTTAACCATGAACTAATTTCCTTTTGTAATACCAGAGCAGCAAACTACACCCAAATGGCAAAACAATACATTTACCTCTATTCTACATCTGGTGAAAAAATACTATATTTGAATAAACATCCCTTTTATGATTACACGTTTCCAATTTGCCTTCTCCTTTCTTTTTTTAAGTTTTTTCATTCCATCGGCGTCAGCCCAGGAATTTATCCAGCTCAAATCCGGCAACGATGTTTCTTTCCGTCAGATGCAGCGGGATTTTAATACCTGGAAAGCAACGAATGATCTTTCTACTAAAAAATACTGGAAGCGTTTCAAAAGATTTGAAGCTGAAATGCAATTGCATACGAATGGTCATGGAGAACCCGGAGACCCAACCGAATATTTTGAAGCAGCCATAAAAAATGCAGAAAAAAAAGAATCCGGGGGCATTATGCAAAAAAATATTGGCACCTGGGTTCCTGCAGGACCTCAAAATCTACCGGATAATCTAACCGGTTATATGGAAAATGGGTTGGGCCGGGTAAACTGTGTTGCTTTCCATCCAACGGATGCGAATACCTATTTTGTAGGTGTTGCTCAGGGAGGATTATGGAAAACAAACAATAATGGAGCCTCCTATGTTCCACTCACCGATAACCTGCCTATCACCAGGATCAGTGATATTTGTATTGATCCGTCGAATCCCAACAATATGTATATTTCCGTTTGCGATTTTGAATATATTGATTTTGGATTGTTGCAATATGGTAGAAAAAGAAATACTTATTTTGGTGTAGGTGTTTATAAAACCACCGATGGTGGAAGTACATGGAATCCAACCGGACTTTCTTATCAACTGACGGATGGAGAAGCATCATTGATCCGAAAAATTGTGGTGGATCCTACCAATAGTAATAACGTGGTGGCCTGTGGCGTAAGTGGAATGTTTAAATCAACCAACGCAGGAACCAGCTGGAGCACAGTTTCTGATTCCTTGTTCTGGGATCTGATCCAGGATCCGGTAAGTCCCAATACCTTGTATGCGGCCAGTGGTTGGATCATGAATGCGAATATGGGAAGTGCAGGTATTTATAAATCCACCAATTTCGGGACAAGTTGGAGTTTATTGACCACCGGAATTCCTGCCAGGGGTTCGGTACAACGTATAAAACTTGCACAGGGAACCAGTAACCCGAATATTATTTATGCTGCAGCGGTGGATGTAAACGAAGGACTTTATGGAATTTATAAAACCACGAATGCAGGAACAAGCTGGAACATGCAATTCAATAGTTTGAATTTATTAAGTTATGATGATGGATCATCAGCAGGGGGACAAGGAACCTATGACCTGGGATTTTTAGTGGATCCAACCAATGCGAATCATCTCTTTATTGCCGGGATCAATTTATGGAGCTCTTCCAATGGTGCAACCAGTTTTGATCCATGCGGATACTGGA
>JANWKQ010000134.1 GCA_025451295.1 Flavobacteriales bacterium
AGCTACCAGTTTAGAACCGATTGCCACACGTGGTTTATCTTTTCTGTCCTGACGTGCATAACCAAAATAGGGAACGACGGCAATGATGTTTCTGGCGGATGCTCTTTTAGCCGCATCTACCATGAGTAATAGTTCCAATAAATGATCCGCAGGCGGGAAAGTACTTTGAATAAGAAATACATCACAACCCCTCACCGTTTCTTCGAAGACAGGCTGAAATTCCCCATCACTAAAGTGTTGGATCTTCATCTTACCCAATTCACAACCATAGGCCTTGGCAATTTTTTCAGCCAGGACTTGTGATCCTTCACCGGCAAATATTTTTGGAATGGATGACATTTCGCGTTTAAATCCCCTTTTTAAAAGGAGTGCAAAGCTATGAAAATATCGATTTTAATCAAAAATAATTGTGGAGAGAGTGGATTTTTATAGCTTTGTACCCCTCAAAAGACGCCGTTAGGCCTCGTTCTTACCGAGATAACACAGTTCTAAAAACGGAGAAATTCGAACGTTTAGACTGAACAAGAGCCCAGATGGCGGAATTGGTAGACGCGCTAGACTCAAAATCTTGTATTCGCAAGGATGTGCAGGTTCGATTCCTGTTCTGGGCACCAGGGCTTCCATTTTGGAAGCCTTTTTTAATTTTTACACCATGACCTATTTGTACATACTTGAATCGCTGGTGAATGGAAGATTATACATTGGCGTTGCAGATAATCCGGAGAGTCGACTGGTTGCACATAATGCCGGCTATAATAAGTCTACTAAGGGCCATCGACCTTACAGAATTATTTTTACTATGGCTTTTAAAACAAAATCGGAAGCAATGGATAGGGAGAGAAAACTAAAAAATTTAAAATCCAGAAAAAGAATTTTGCCTGGATTGTAGATAATGGTGCAGGTTCGATCCCCGAAAATTAGCAAATCTTCGATTTGCGTAAATTTTCGAGGGTGCTCGAATCAGCATGGCTTTGAAAAAGCCAGCTGATTCGGCATCCTGTTCTGGGCACCAGGGCTTCCATTTTGGAAGCCTTTTTTGTTTTCAAACTTCCGGGTTAACCCTTGGAAGAAGGGTTGTATAGCTCTATACATTTGTCTTATCAAATAAAAACTGAATAAGTATGAAAAAAATTAATTTTTTAGGTGTTGCCATCGCAATCATTATCATGGCATCCTGCTCTACTGCTGGAGATAAATCCACCGGAACGTATAATGGTAATTACAACATTATGGGAAACAATTATCCGGGTAAAATTGTTGTGACCAAGGTGAGCAGTGATAAAGCGAATCTTGTGCTCACTTGCTATTCGCCTGCCATAGTTGATAATGCTGATGGGGTAACATTAACCGCTGATGGTGATGCGGTAACTTTTAGCTATAGCAATAGCACAACCACCATGTACGACATGGTTTCCATTAATGGAACGCTTAATGGAAATACGGTTGTTCTGGATGGTGTATTGAGTTTAGGTGGAGGAACTGGCTTTGGCGTTTTTACCGGCACCAAATAAAACAGTTGCTACAAAAAACAGGAAAGGCTCTCATTTGGAGGGCCTTTTGTACTGCTATTCCTTTACCAATTTTGCACATGCTGCACCCTTCGGAGAAGAGATCACGATAAAATAGGATCCCGAGGCAAGATTTTCCGGGAGCAAAATACTTTGTTGATGGGTACCCGGATCCTGTTTCTGATTGGCTAAAAATGTGGTGATGATCCTTCCATCTAATCCCAATAATTCTATGGTGATTTCATGTACTTCCGAAAGATCATATTGAATGGTTATATACTGATTTACCGGATTAGGATAAACCATCAGTGAATGGTTGAGGATGTTCACTTCGCTTATGGCCCCCAAACCATCCGTATAACGAATCAACCCAAAATCGTAGTTAGCCGCAGAACCCGTATAGCCAGCAGTCACAATTTTCAGATCCGCTTGTTGTTGCATTGCCCAGATGGATGCAGATGAGCCAAAGCTGGTGGTGAGTTTTCCACCAGTACCAAAGGCAGGGTCTAAAGTTCCATCGGTATTATAACGTGCCATGGCAAAACGCTGACCTCCAACCGTTGCTAAACCTCCGGCAATTACTTTCCCATCTGGTTGTATAATAACCGCCCTGGCTTCGTCCCAGGTGGTGCCAAAGGCTGTTGTTACCATGCCGGTACCATTCCATCCATTATCCAGTGTTCCATTCGTATTATACCGAACCACCGCAAACATTTCCGGACCCACTGGTGTGCCTTTACCGGCAACCACAATTTTTCCGTCAGACTGAATGGCCATGGCCTGTGCATATTCACTATAGGTCGTTACATTGGTGACCACTTTTCCGGTTCCACCAAATGTTGTATCCAATGTTCCATTTGCCCTGAATCTGGCAACCCCAAATGCAATCGAAAAATCAGGTTGAAGGGTAGTCCCGGCCAATACAATTTTTCCATCGGTTTGAATAGCCATTGTTCTTGCTTCGTCACTATTCGTTAATAAGGTGGTTGCTTTTCCGCCGGATCCAAAGACAGGATCAAGAGAGCCATCCGTTTTATAACGGGCCACTGCAAAATTGTAAACCGTATCAATAAATGCCGAACCGGCCGCCACTATCTTTCCGTCTGATTGAATAGCCACATCATATGCTGTTTCATAGCTAATATCAAATGTAGTTGTTACAATGCCGTCCGTATCAAAACTATTGTCAAGGGTACCATTTGTGTTAAATCTCAGCAAAAGAAAATCGGTGTTGGAGCCATTGCCAGCAGAACCGGCCACTACAATTTTCCCATCAGCCTGTATAGCAACGCTGTAAGCAATATCATCATTTGAACCAAGATCAAGTATGTCAAAACCTACCGAGTTGAAGGTGCTGTCAAGGCTGCCATTCGTTTGGTACCTGGCAACAGCAACATCATAATTTACGCCGGCCAGTGCATATCCAACTGCCACAATCTTCCCGTCACTTTGAATGGCGATATCATAAACAGAGTTTAATCCTGCTACAATGGGGGTGGTTACTTTACCATCTCCATCAAAGGTCGGATCCAATACCATTTGTCCAAAACCCATGGAAACAGGAAGCAAAAAAAAGGCTAATTTTTTAAGGATGGATGTTTTAAAATGTTGGATCATAACCGACTCAATATTGGAAGTTCTTCCACAAAAATACGTCTATTTCAGCGTTTTTATCTGCCTTCATTCTGGCCTTTTAAAATATTGAATTGTCGGATCTTTAGCCACTCTTTTTGGGCTTAGAAAGGCTCTGTAGTAGAAAGCTTCCTGGGGTAAACAAGTTCAAAATAGATGTTTTAACATATTCTACATAATATTCAATACTATGCATTATAATTAATATATTTATGCTTTATATTTAGTTTTATCTAAATATATTAATTTTGTGATTAAATTCGATTTACTATATTAATCTATTATTGTTTTTTATTCAATATTTTTAGCTTTTTCTAAAAATTTATAATAATGCTAATATCTATTTATTGGGTTGAAGTGGAAGGAGGCCAAATTATTTTCTATTAGGTGCAACAAAAAGGTTTAATTTTGATCAATCATTGGGTAAGGTGGGTAAATGTTTCACATATTTTGTTAAGAATTTGCAAAATTATTTGCCATCCCTTGCAACCATTGGGGCTTATTTGTCATTATCCTATGTACACGACGATTAAACTTAATTATTATTCACTATGAAAAATGTTTACGGGCTTGTTATTTTAGGAGCTGTATTGCTTGCAAGAGTAAGTGCTCAGGGTCTTTGTCCCTATATTGGTCCAGATCTTCAGCTACCTTGCGGAACGAATAATACGACTTTAACAGCGGACTTTAGCATGTGCCCTCCGGGGGGACCTAATCCATTATCTACTTCAACTTATAGTCAGGTAAATATACCATTTGCACCTGCCTCGAATGCGGGAACAAATATTCCGTTAACGGATGATTCTCAGGCAGGTCCATTTAATATTGGATTTTCCTTTTGCTTTTTTGGAAATACATATACCCAGTTTTACTGCGGATCGAATGGATGGATCTCTTTTTCAGCCGGCCAATCGGTTTCATGGAGCTGTTCAACCATTCCAATCCCAACTGTAAATGCCTGTGTTCCTAAGAACTGTATCATGACCCCATATTTTGATTTTAATCCATCAGCAGGAGGCCAGATCAGATATCAGACTTTGGGTGTTGCTCCTTGCCGCAGATTAGTTGTAAGCTGGGTAAACGTGCCATCTTATTCTTGTGGAGGTGCCAACAACGTTCAGATCATTATTTATGAAAGCACAAACGTAGTTGAAACTCATCTTACCAATAAAAATAACTGTCCCGGCTGGAATTCAGGAGCCGGTGTACATGGACTTCACAATTTAGCCGGAACTGTGGCTTTCACCGTTCCCGGAAGAAACGCCTCAGCCTGGACCACCACTAATAATGCTTACAGATGGACTCCTGCCGGAGCACCGGTAGCTCCAACTTATAACTGGTATGAAGTTGGAAATCCTGTTCCAATAGGAACTGGCTTAACCATTAACGTAACCCCGCCTCCAGGTGGAATGGATTATACCTGTCATGTTGATTATGGTGCTTGTTATAATGGTTATATGACCTGTATGGGTTTTGTGGGAGCTAATGGTCCGGATACCATCAATGTAATTCCTGGACCTCCATTTATCAATCCAACAATCCTGGCTCCTTTTGATTTTTGTCCGGGACAAAGTATTACAATGCAAGCCGATCAGCCTTATACAACATATCTATGGTCTGATGGAAGCACGGGCCCAACAATGACTACCAACACCCCAGGTCCAATCTCTGTGGACGTAACTGATATTAATGGTTGCACCGGTACAGCCAATGCTGTGCTTAATATGTGGCCAAATCCTGTGATCAATGTTCTTCCGGTTAATCCGGGAATATGTCCGGGTGGCTCAGTACAAATGACTGCCAGCGGAGCTCAAACTTATGTTTGGTCACCATCAACAGGTTTGGATAATCCTAACTCAAATGTGGTAAATGCCAATCCTGGAGTTACAACTATTTATTCGATTGTTGGAACAGACGTAAACGGATGTGTGGATAGCACAACCAATACAGTAACTGTATTTCCTGCACCTGGCGTAACAGCGAGTGCAACTGACCCAGGTGTTTGTCCTACCTATGGAACAACCTTGAACGCGATTGGTTCTGTGAACTATGCATGGACACCAGCGGCAACAGTAAGCACCCCTGGTGCTGCTAGTTCAACCGCATTCCCTGCGGGAACAACTAATTATACCGTAACAGGAACAGATGCCAACGGATGTACTGCGACTGATGTGGTAACCGTACTTGTTTATGATGTGCCAAATGCTGCATTTACTGCACCTGTGGTTGATGGCTGTGCGCCAGTAACTGTGGATCTACAGAGCACCTCTAATATTGCATCTGGAACCATTGCTACCTATAACTGGTTTGTTGAAGGTCAGGGGTTCAGCGGTGCACAAAATCCATCCTTTACCTTTAATAGTCCTGGTGCCTTTGATGTAACACTGGTGGTAACTTCTGATAATGGTTGTATTGATTCAGCATCGATTGTAGATTATATCAACGTATATAGCATACCAATCGCAGAATTTTTTGCCACTCCAAACCCAGGGGATCTTGCAAATGCGCTAATTGCATTTACCAATACGTCAACAGTAGATGCTGTTAATTTCAACTGGGATTTTGATGGATTGGGTAATTCTGCCTTGGCTTCACCTTCTTTTGAATTCTCATATGCAGATACTTTCAATGTTACGTTAATTGTAAGTACAATTCATGGTTGCAGTGATACTGTGATGCATCCGGTAATTATCGAAGATGTAAGTGATCTGTTCATTCCTAATAGCTTTACACCAGGGAATCTGGATGGTTTAAATGATACCTGGTTCCCGGTTGGAAGAAATCTGAACACCGCCGGTATTACCATTGAGGTTGAAGTGTTTGATCGTTGGGGAATGTCAGTATTCAGAAGTACATCCAGCGATAAACCATGGAATGGTAAACTGAACAATGTATCAACAGACCTTATTCAGGATGTTTATGTGTACAAAGTATATTTCAAGAATCAAAAAGGAGATGACTATAACTTTGCAGGTCATGTCTCTCTGATCAGATAATATTTTCATTGATAATATTAAAAAGGCGTACCGGTTCAACCAGGACGCCTTTTTATTTATTGGAGAATCTCTAACAAGATGCTAAATTTGTCTTTACAGAACGATTTAATTCTTTGCTGCTTTATGAATTGTCTATCTACGAAATATTTTTTCCGGGCTGCTTTTATTCTTTTTATCACCGCGCTGCAATTCTCTTTTTTATCAGCACAAAGTCTTGATTGGGTAAGTCAGTTGGCAAAATCAGGACCTACCAATCTTGGGAATTGGGGAAGGGCCATTGCACTGGATGCTGACTACAATGTATATACCGTGGGAGATTTTGAAGGTACTGTGGATTTTGATCCGGGAGCTGGGTTTTATAATTTAACCGCAACAAAGGCTGGTGGAGGGAAGGATGTTTTTGTTTCTAAGCTTGATTCTGCCGGAAATTTTTTATGGGCTATCCATATGGGTGGTGCAGGTTATAATGAAGGACGTGATATAGCCATTGATGATGCCGGTAACTGCTATATAACAGGCATGCATGATGACACTACCGATTTCGATCCGGGGCCAGGTGTTGCCAATTTAATTGGATTTATGGATCCATATGTGGCCAAATATGATCCAAATGGAAACCTGGTTTGGGTAAAAGAATTTATCGGACCGTATGACGATTATGGTTTTTCGATACATGTAAGTGATAGTAACTTTGTTTATGTAACCGGAAATTTTGGAGATGTTATGGATTTTGATCCGGGACCAGGTGTAGCAAATCTTACTTCCTCACCCAATAAAAACACATTCATTCTCAAGCTGAATTCTAGCGGGATCTATCAATGGGCAAAAATGTTTTATTGCGATTTATTTGTGATTGGAACCAGTATTGATACTGATCCAACAGGGAAGGTTTATGTGGGTGGATTTTATTATGGTACAGCTGATTTTGATCCTGGTCCTGCAACATATAATATTAATTCCCTGAACAGTCGTTTTGTTTGTAAACTAACGAATGCAGGAAATTTTATCTGGGCGAATGATGTGGTAGGAGATCTGAGTAATCCACTCGAAGATCATCCTTCCATCTCTGTAGACAATTATGGAAATGTTTATTCAGCATGGCAGTTTGTATCAACGGTAGATTTTAATCCCGGAGCGGGTGTTGCCAATCTTACTTCCAGCGGAAATACGGATTGTTATATTCTTAAACAGGATATGAATGGAAATTATAAATGGGCAGTTTCATTTGGGAAAAGCGCTCCGGATGCGGTTACTTCTGTATATACCGATGGAGAAGGCCTGGTATATTCTACCGGTTATGCTCAGGGAATTGTAGATTTTAATCCCGGTCCCAGCACATACAATGTTTCCTCCACTCCCAAGGCCGCTTTCATTTCGGTGCTCGATTCTGCCGGTCAATTTGTTTGGGCTGGGAATAATACGGCAACGGGAACCTCTTTGGGATTTAGTATAACAGCTGATGATCAACAGAAAATTTATGTAACAGGTCATTTTTGGGGTGCCATTGATTTTGATGCCGGAGCCGCTGTTACAACTAAGACAGGACCGGGGACATTGGGGGAACTTTTCGTAGAAAAACTGCATGCATTACCGATACCTCCGGGGTTTGGTGTGGAAGATGTAAATGATCCTATTTTGGTAAATATTTATCCGAATCCTACTACTCAGGTGGTAACGCTTGATTTTACAACTCAACTAGAAGAGAATGCCATTGTAGAGATCTATAATATGATCGGCCAGTTAATGTTTAGAAAGTCTGATGTTGCTGGAGATAATCTCATCCTGAATTTTGAAGATTTTGAGAATGGAATTTATGTGATCCAGGTGCAAACTTCGGGTTCACAAAATAGTTGGAAGGTTATTAAATATTAGTAATTCCTGATTTACAATCACATTGAAGGGGGCTTCATTTTTTGCCCTCTTTTTTTGTTAATTTAGATAACCAATTCACTGGATTTTGCATCTGTATTTCATAATTTACCCTATCTTTATAGTACTTTTGTATTGAGTATAAACCAGTATTAATAACTCAGTTGTGAAAAAACTACTCCTAATACTTGTAATCTTAGTATTTGCAGGATCCACCCGGCTGGATGCGCAGATATTATGGGCCGGAAATGATACTTCCATCTGCCCCGGACAAAACGCTTCTTTAACGGCAAGTCTGATTAATCCGGCGGGAGGGCCCTTAGTAAATCCTACAGATGCAGTTTTATGCGGAAGCACTACGGGTACTTGTGATGATGCCTATAGCCCTGTTATTAACATCGGATTTACCTTTCAGTTTTTTGGAGTTAATTATACCCAGTGTTTATTGGGAACCAATAGTGTGATCACATTTAATCTCGGATCTGCCGGAGGATATTGCCCCTGGCCGATCAGTGCTAACTGTCCTTCCGCAGCAAACCCAACAAATGCGATCATGTTTCCATGGCAGGATAACCTTCCGACAAGACCCCCAGCAAAAATCTGGTATAAGACCATTGGTATTGCTCCCAACAGAATCTTTGTTGTTGAATTTTTCGATGTACAAGCCTTTAGCTGTGGTGCTTCAAATTGTTATGGCAACCAGGTAATGCTGTACGAAACATCAAACATTATCGAAACCCATATGATGCATAAACAGGCCTGTACCGGTTGGAATAGTGGAAGAGGTATTCATGGTATCCAGAATAATGCCGGAACTGTTGCTTATATCGTTCCGGGAAGAAATGGTCTTGATCCCCCCTGGTATGTAAATCAACCACCATTCAATGCACCACCTAACTCTCCAGGTCCTGAAGGAAGAAGATGGGCACCAGCTGGAGGTGGCACCTACAATATGTCTGTGATTCCATTTGCACCTATCTATATGCCAACAACCTTACCTGCTCCTGCAACCATTTCATGGTCTATAGCCGGAGGTGGTGCCGTTGGTAATGGAAATCCTATTGTTGTATCACCCGTTGGAACTACCGACTATGTAGTTTCTATTCCATTATCGGGAGCTTGTGCCAGCTTAAGCTTTAGAGATACGGTAAGGGTTAATATGGGAGTATTACCGCTGACTGTTTCTCCGAATCCATCGATCTGTATTGGAGATACCGCAACAATTTATGCGAATACAACCATCCCTGGACCGATCACTTATTCATGGTTACCTGCGGGAACATTGGTTACTCCTAACCAGGATACATCATTAGCGTTTCCGAATACAACGACGACCTATACTGTTTCTGCAACAAATGGCGGATGTACCAATACAGCTACTGTTACGGTAAATGTAAACCCACTTCCAATACCAGGAGTGACCCCGGTGAATCCTCAGATCTGTCAGGGTCAGTCAGTAAATATGACCGCATCCGGAGGAACCAGCTATGCATGGTCACCAGGAACGGGTTTAAGTGCAACAACAGGAGCTACGGTGACTGCCTCTCCCAATGTAACTACCCCATATACGATTACCGTTACCGACGCAAATGGTTGTTCGGCGACGATTGTTAATACAGTGAACTTTTTCACGAATCCAACGGTGAACGCTGTTTCTGCAGCCCCGGGAGTCTGCCCAACATTTACTACGCAATTAACCGCAAATGGTGCTGTCACTTATGCCTGGTCGCCAGCAATAGGATTGAGTGCTACCAATATTTCAAATCCGAATGCAACACCTCCTAATACCACTACTTACCAAGTAATAGGAACCGATGCAAATACCTGTACGGATACGGCCTTTGTGACTGTTCTTGTTTATCCTAGACCCGTTGTAGGATTTAGTGCACCCGTCACGAATGGATGTGCTCCACTGACGGTTAATTTATTGGACAATTCAGTAATAGCAAGTGGAACGATCAACAGTTATATATGGACGGTAGAAAGCATGGGAACAAGCAGCTCTCAGAATCCATCCTTTACTTTTGTTACACCTGGTGCTTATGATGTAACCCTTGTTGCAGTTTCAGATATGGGTTGTACCGATACATTAACCATTGTTGATTATATAAATTCATATAGTGTGCCAATAGCCGGATTTTTTGCAACACCAAGCCCCGCAACATTAGGTGAAGGTCCAGTAACATTTACGAATTCTTCTTCGTTGGATGCGGTTAATTTTATTTGGGATTTTGATGGCTTGGGTAGTTCATTTGCCGTAAGTCCTGACTTTAACTTTGCGTTTGCTGATACATTTAATATCACCCTGATCGCCATTACGGTGAATGGTTGTAGCGATACAGTAACCAGTCCGCTTATTGTGGAAGATGTAAGTGAAATCTTTATCCCTAACAGTTTTACGCCCAATAATGATGAGCTGAATGAATACTGGTTCCCAATAGGCAGAAACCTCCTCGCCGGTAAGATAAAGATTGAGGTGGAAGTGTTTGACAGATGGGGAATGTCTGTATTTAGCAGTACCTCTGCCAACAAAAAATGGGCAGGAAAAATAGGAAATTCGGCGAACGATTGTCCACAGGATATTTATGTCTACAGAGTGTATTTCGTCAACGAAAAAGGAAAAGAGTTTACCTATTTCGGACATGTGACGCTGATTCGATAAAAAAATAAATAAATAGGAAAAGCGGTCCGATTTTTCAGGCCGCTTTTTTTTTGTGATCTCACCCGATGGGGCGGGTCCCGATAGTTATCGGGAGAAATGGGAGCTAAAGCAAAAGACCCATGAACCCGCAAAATAAAAACCCTCTAAAAATTCTTAATCCATTTTACCACCTGTATTCTTTAATTTCAATTTCTTATCTTCGCAGGGTATGAAGCAAGAGCTGTACGTAAATAACTCCCTTACCCGGAAGAAAGAGAAATTCACCCCCCTTAATCCCCCCTTTGTAGGGATGTATGTTTGCGGACCTACGGTTTATAATGATGTGCATTTGGGGACCCTGAGATCATTCATGTCGTTCGATATTATTTTCAGATACCTTACACATATTGGTTATAAAGTACGTTATGTAAGAAACATTACGGATGTGGGCCATTTGGTGGATGATGCAGATGAAGGTGAAGATAAAATTGCCAAGCGGGCCAGACTTGAACAACTGGAACCTATGGAGATCGTTCAGAAATATACAAACGGCTTTCATGATGTGGTAAGAAAATTCAATCTCATCCCTCCATCCATTGAACCCACTGCAACCGGACATATTTCGGAACAGATCGTAATGACAGAAAAAATTATTGAGAATGGGTATGCATATGTTGCAAACGGATCCGTATATTTTGATGTAAAAAAATACAGCGAAAAATTTCCTTACGGTGCTTTAAGCGGAAGAAATATTGATGAATTACAAAGTGGGAGTCGTGATCTGGACGGTCAGGACGAAAAAAGAAATCCGCTTGATTTTGCACTGTGGAAAAAGGCACAACCGGAACATATCATGCGTTGGCCAAGCCCCTGGGGAGAAGGGTTTCCCGGATGGCATATTGAATGTAGTGTGATGAGTTCGAAATATCTGGGATTGCAATTTGATATTCATGGGGGTGGAATGGATCTGAAATTCCCGCATCATGAATGTGAAATTGCACAAAATTGTGCAGCTCATTTGCGCAATGATCCGGTGAAATATTGGTTACATGGAAACATGCTTACACTGAATGGAAAAAAAATGAGCAAATCGGATGGAAATTTTTTATTACCTGAGGATCTGCTTAGCGGTGAACATGAACTCATGGATAAAAGCTATAGCACCCATGCCATTCGTTTTTTCTTTCTGCAGGCCCATTATGGAAGTACACTGGATATTACGATGGACGGATTGCAGGCAGCCGAAAAAGGATTGAGGAGATTACAAGCAGCCTGGAAGGAACTACCCGGTCTCACGACTTCATCAAAAACCTCAGTTGATATGAACGCCTGGAAAAACGAATGCTATGCTGCGATGAATGATGATTTTAATTGCCCTATGGTGATTGCTCAATTGTTTGAAGGTGCACGCATGATAAATGCCTGCAAGGAGGGTAGTGTTTCTCTAACCGCGGAGGATGTAACGGGCTTAAAACAATGTTTTTCTGATTTTTTCTTCGATATTCTAGGGCTTGGATTGGAGGGTGAAACAGGAGGTAAACAGCAGGAAACTGTGGGAGGTCTGATGAACATGGTACTTGAAATGCGGATGATGGCCAGAACAAAAAAGGACTTTGAAACCAGCGACCTTATAAGGGATCGTCTGAATGAATTAAAGATTGTGGTGAAGGATGGAAAAGAAGGTTCCAGCTGGGAATACTTAAACTAATATATGTACGCAATGAAGATCAGACTAGGGATTGTTTTACTATCGGCTGTATGGATGGCTTCATGCGGTAAAAAGGACCCAGGCATAAAAAATCCTTTACCAGACACCAATAAGGTAATTGTCGATACCAATGGGGTTACCAATAATCCATCCGGCAATAGTTTTAATGCGGATAGTGCCTATAACTTCATCAATAAACAAATGTCGTTTGGTGACAGGGTCCCCAACACACCCGGCCATAAATCCTGCGGGGATTATCTGATTGCGGCGCTAAAACAATATGCGGATAAGGTAAGTGCCCAAACGGCCACTGTAAATTCACCTACATTGGGAAGTCTGAAAATCCGGAATATTATTGCCCGGTTTGATGAACAGAATGTAAACCGCATTGTGCTTTTTGCCCATTGGGATACAAGATATACAGCGGATAGAACTGAAGCGACAAAGGCGCAGCATGTTCCCGGAGCGGATGATGGCGGAAGTGGCGTGGGGGTTTTATTGGAAATTGCCCGCCAGTTAAAGTTGGAAAAACCTAAAATTGGGGTAGATATTGTGTTATTTGATGCAGAAGATCAGGGTTTGTCGCAAGGTGCCCCGGAATCCTGGTGCCTTGGTTCTCAATACTGGTCAAAAAATAATCCGCTTGGTGGATCCAAACCAAAGTATGGCATACTATTGGATATGGTTGGAGCCAGTGGTGCCACCTTTTATAAGGAGGCTGGAAGCAGACAATATGCTTCCAGTGTAGTTGATAAGGTTTGGAACACAGCTATTAGTAGTGGATACGGATCATACTTTATCACTGCGGATGGCCCTGCAGTAACGGATGACCACGTATTTGTGAATACCCTGGCCAGGATACCTACGATTGACATCATTAATTATGACCAAAATAGGCCTGGGAATTTTGGAAATCATTGGCATACTCCTAATGATAATATGAATATAATTGATAAATTAGTGTTAAAAGCTGTCGGCCAAACCCTGATGAACGTAATTTATACTGAACAATAAAACGATCGAGTACTATGAAAAAATTGTTTCTACTATTTGTATTAGGAACTTATTTATCTGGATATTCCCAGGTGGTTGATTATAGCGATCCCGAACATTATGTAATTAAAAACAACGGGGATACCATCTTTGGTAAATTGAAGTATACTTCTGGCGATGATATTAAAAATAAGATCAATGTAAAGTGTAACGATACACTGAAATATATTTTTAAAGCGGAGGAGATCAAATACTTTAGAGATGGTGAAAAATATTACAGGTCATTTCAGCCTGACATGGAGGCCTACTATTTTATTAAGATCTGGGAAGAAGGTAAATATTTATCCTTATACGAATGGCAGGTTCCTGCTGAGCTAAGCGGCTCCAAAATTGAATTTTTACCGTATATAAGACAGAATGATGATAAATCGTACGTAGAGCTTGACATCAAGTGGACTAGACATATTTCTGAATTGATTGCGGATCATAAAGAGCTGGCAGACGAAGTATGGAAGAACAAGTATAAGCTGGAGCAACTGGGAGATGTGGTGCGGCATTATAACGAATGGAAGGCCAGCAACAAATAGTTTGAAACAAGTTGATGAACTAAAAACACTTATATGAAAAAACTACTACTACTTTTTGTATTTGCGATTGGAATGGCCGGGTATTCGCAAACCGAAAATGAGAATGATCTGGAAGATTACCTGATCAAAACAACGGGAGATACCATTACCGGGACATTCAAATACAAATCAAGCGAAGGTGATATTAAAACCAAGATCACCTGTAAGGTAAACGATACCTTAAAACTTACTATTAAAGCACAAGACGTGCTTTATTTTAAGGAGGGAAATAATGAATACGTCAGCTTTCAACCTCCAGGAGAAGAGGGTCATTTTTTATTAAAAATTGTAGTGTTAGGCAACTACCTCGAGCTTTATGAATGGCAAATGCCCTTCGATTTAAGTGGAGGGAATAAAATAGAGTATATCAACTACGTAAGGAAAAAAGGGGATAAAGACTATTTTGAGCTTTACCATACGGATTGGAAAAAGACACTACCTGATGTGATCCAGGATTATGAGGAACTTGCGGAGGAGGTTTGGAGAGGTCACTACA
>JANWKQ010000135.1 GCA_025451295.1 Flavobacteriales bacterium
AATCCAAGTGCATTTGGTGATCCTGATACTTACCTCGGAACAGGTTGGGTAGGTGCAGGTGGGCCTGACAACGGTGGTGTACATACAAACAGTGGTGTACAAAACTATTGGTATTATCTCTGTTGTGAAGGAGGAAGTGGAACCAATGATAATTCAGATGCGTACTCAGTAACGGCTATCGGAATGGCAGATGCAGCTGATATCGCTTTCAGAAGTCTCACCATCTATTTAAGTTCCAACTCTCAATTTGCGGATGCACGGTTCTATTCTATCCTTGCAGCGCAGGATCTTTTTGGCGGTTGTACTCCACAGGTTGCAACCGTTACTGATGCATGGTATGCAGTAGGTGTAGGACCGGCTTATGTAGCTACAGTAACTGCTGATCTTTCTTCTTCAGCCACCAATATTTGTAATTCCCCGGCAGCGGTTGACTTTACCAACCTAAGTAACAACGGCGTAAATTTTACCTGGTATTTTGGTGATGGTGCTACTTCATCTGCAACCAATCCATCACATACCTATGCTGCTAATGGAACGTATAATGTTGCGTTAATGGTTGACGGGGGCTTATGCGGAACCGATTCTGTTTACTATTCTGCGTTGATCGATGTGAACATTCCATCGTCTCCTACATCATCTGATGTTACTTACTGTCAAAATCCATCCATAGCTACTTTAAACGCATCTGGTGCCGGTACCATGGTTTGGTATTCGTCTCCGGTTTCTACCACTCCGTTGTTTACTGGAAATCCATTTATTACTCCTCCTGTTGGAGCTACCACTACTTTTTATGTAGCGGATCAACTGGCTAATGGTGGTGGTAATGTTGGACCTGTAGATAATACAATCGGCACAGGTTCTAACCATAATAATACATCAACCCAGTATTTAACTTTTACCGTTTCTCAACCCATTACCCTGGTAAGTGTAAAAGTATACGCTCAAGGTACAAGTGACCGTGGCATTATTATTCGGGATGGTCTCGGAAATACGATCGATTCCCTGGTTGTGAACATTGCGAACGGGACCACAGTAGTGCCTTTGAATTATTATTTTGCTCCAGGAGATTATCAAATTGGTGGAACAGAAATGAACCTGTATAGAAATAGTGCTGGTGCAGTTTATCCATATACATTGGGAGGATTGGTTGATATTACGGGATCATCTGCAGCAGGAAGGTACTATTTCTATTATGACTGGATCGTTTCCGCCTATTGCACCAGTGACAGAACGCCGGTTACCGTTACTATCGAAGGACCTGCTGCAGGATTTAATTATAATATCATCAGTGGATCTAACGTGAATTTTACCAATACATCCGTAAATGCATCGGGTTATTTCTGGGATTTTGGAAGTGGTACGAGTACTGCCAGCAATCCAACCTTTGATTTTGGCGGGATCGGAACCTTCCCTGTAATGTTAGTAGCTGACAACAATGGTTGTTTCGATACTACTTATATGGATGTGATTATAACAGATGCAGGTATTGAAGATTTGGATTTCACCACAGAGTTATATCCAAATCCATTTACCAACTTCATCAACATGAGTTTGCAGCTACCCTATTCAGGTGCACCGCTAACCATTGATGCGTACAATACGGTTGGACAGAAAGTTCAGAACATCTATACGGGAACTTCGGTGAGTGGACAATTCAACTACAGTTGGAATACGACTTCCAATTTAGCTCCCGGAGTTTACTTCATCAAAGTAACCTTTAACGGAAAAGAGTTAGTTAGAAGGGCGATTAAGATCTAAACAGTATAACAAAACATATTTAAAAGGTTCAGCATGTATGCTGGGCCTTTTTTTTGGAGGGTTCGGATCCCCCCTTCTCCGCCAACCAGGTCAACACCACAGAACTTGACGTTACAATCTTACATTATTATTTTGATAGGATTTAGGCGCCCCGGATAGGAGCGGCATCCTTTTTTGTTGTACCAATTGATTTTCGACCAATTGTTGCCGGTCCCCGCTTTCGCGGGGATGACCCGTTTTCATAATATATAATACGTAAAAATAATTCGAAGTCGAGTCATCCCGGCGAAAGCCGGGACCCGTAGCGGGTTGGCAGCATGTGTCAGGTACAACAAAAAAGATATAGCGAATAGCCGGATATGGCGCCCAAATATTAACGAATGACAATCTACCTTCCCATCTGTCTTAAGAAGCGTACATGCGCCCCAATGGCCTTTCGCATAGTTGGATACTCGATGTACTGCAGCTGATATTCCATACAAACAGCCTTGACAATTTTGCTGATAGCAGGATAGTGGATATGAGAAACTTTTGGAAATAAATGGTGCTCAATCTGAAAATTTAAACCTCCAACTAAAAAACTAACCAGTTTATTTTTGGTGGCAAAATTGGCAGTCGTTTTTAATTGATGTAAAGCAAACTCTTCTGGAAGTAGATTTGATTCTATATCCGCTACTTGTGGAAAAGATGCATGTTCAACCGTATGTGCCAACTGAAACACAATACTCAATATAAATCCTGCAAATAAACCCATGATGAGAAAACCAATGAGCCATGGTAACCAACCCACGGTTAGAATAGGGATTACAATATAAATAGCCGCATGAAATACTTTGGTAAGCCAGAAACCAATATGCTGGGTTACTTTCATTTTATTGATGTTCACATTCCCGATTTTTCCGGTAAAATATTTTTTATAATCTGTAAAAAAGATCCAGAATACATAGAGTAATGAATACAGGAACCAGAAATAAATATGCTGGAACTTATGCATTTTATAACGTTTTTGTGTAGGCGCCATTCTAAGAAGGAATCCTGCTTCAATGTCATCGTCAATCCCATCTACATTGGTAAAAGTATGGTGGATCACATTATGTTTCATATGCCACATAAAATGATTGGCTCCTAAAAGATTCATAGAAAATGAAGCCAGTTTGTTGATCCTTGAGTTGGTACTGAAACTTCCATGACTTCCATCGTGCATTACATTGAATCCGATGGCAGCTACAAACCCACCCAATAAAAAACAATCGAGCACCGCAATGTACCAAGCCGGTGTAAACACAACCACGTGTACATAGATCGCTATAAACGCAATTAAAAAGAAAAGTGCTTTGGTAAATATTTTCGCACTGCCGGAGGAACTAATGCCCTTGGCATCAAAATAGGCCTGTACTCTTTTTCTTAATTCAGTATGGATGGATTGTTTAACGGTTGGAAAGCGGGGGATTGTGAGCTGTCTCATACATCAAAGGTAGACTAACTATGCGACGCAAAAAAGTTATTTTATTGTTATCGGGTAGATTTAACCATAAAAAGCGGTCGGAGTGGATGCTTACTCGATCAGCCTGCTTTTCCAGGGAGAAAACTTCTTGTCGGCCGCTGCTGCATTGATCAGCTCATTTTCCTTCTGTTGTAAAGCCACGGCTGCTATAATGGCAGCTATTTCTTCGAATTCTTTCGATACAGGGGCCGTTAAATATTCCGGTTTAAAATGGTCTTTCACAAAACCGGTATTGAACCTGCCACTCGTAAATTCTTCATGTGCTAATACAAATTGGCAAAAATCAAGGGTGGTCTCCACGCCAATGATCCGGTATTCATCAATCGCTTTCTTCATTTTAGCGATCGCATCTGCCCTATTCTGGCCATGCACCACCAGTTTGGCAATCATCGGGTCATAATAGATGGGGATACTCATCCCTTCCTCAAATCCGTCATCTACTCTTACACCCGGACCAGTAGGCTTTTTATATACCTGCAGCGTTCCGATATCCGGCAAAAAATTATTGGCAGGATCCTCTGCATATACCCTAACTTCAATAGCATGACCATTGATGGCCAACCCTTCCTGTTGAAAGCTGATGGCTTCTCCCCTGGCAATTTTTATTTGTTCTTTAACAAGGTCTACCCCTGTGACCATTTCAGTAACCGGATGCTCAACCTGCAATCGGGTATTCATTTCAAGAAAATAATATTCCCCATCTGCATAGATAAATTCAACCGTACCAGCTCCGGTATAATTACAGGAACGGGCCACATTGGCTGCATGCTCTCCCATTTTTTTTCTCAGCTCGGGAGTTAACACAGAGCTTGGAGCTTCTTCAATTACTTTTTGATGTCTTCGTTGTATACTACACTCTCTTTCAAACAAATAGAGATAATTACCATGAGTATCACATAATACCTGTATTTCGATATGTTTCGAGATCCTCAGGTATTTTTCGAGGAAAACGGAGCCATCTCCAAAGGCTGATTCTGCTTCACTCACGGCTCTTTTTAAATTCTCTTCAAACTCATCAGCCTTTTCAACGATCCGCATTCCTTTTCCCCCACCCCCGGCAGATGCCTTAATAATAATTGGAAAACCGATCTCCTTACCCACTTTAAGGGCTTGTGGCACATTATCGATAGCCCCTTCAGAACCTGGTACCAATGGGATCTTATATTTCTTAACCGCCGCTTTGGAAGATAATTTATCACCCATGATCTCCATGGCTTCCGGACTGGGGCCAATAAATATGATCCCTGCCCTGGCGACCGCCCTGGCAAAATCTGCGTTTTCACTTAAGAAGCCATAACCAGGATGAATCCCATCAACCCCAAGTTCTTTACAAATCTCAATGATCCGGTCTCCTTTTAAATAAGATTGGTTACTTGGTGACGGTCCAACACAAACTGCCTCGTCAGCAAACTTTACATGGGGCGAAAACCGGTCGGCCTCGCTATAAATGGCCACCGTTTGAATACCCATTTCCCGGCATGATCGCATGACCCTCAACGCAATTTCACCCCTGTTGGCTACCAGTATTTTTTTCATGCGATTAAATCGATAGGCTACAAATGTAAAAACATTTTAGCCAAAAGCCCAAGTCTCAAATTCCAAGCCCCAAATTCCAAAAAACAATCGATTTTTTATTTAGAGCTTGGGTTTTGAGCTTTTCAGCGAAATCTACTATATTTAAAAAAAATATTTTTGCCTTACATGAAATTGATTCTCTCCCATCTATCTATACGTTGTTATTCCAATGTGATCCTGACGGGTTTGTTTTTGATCCTCTTGCAATCTATTTATGCTCAGAATCGGGTTATTTGCCAGAATCAGCAAACAAAAAAATATGGATTATGTCATTTCGATACCGTTTCTGTTGCACAGACGTATGATTTTGCATTGATCATTACCGGTAAGGAGTTTATCGTAATGAAAGAGGGAAAATGGGGAACCATTAGCCAATATGGTGATGTAATGATCCCATTAATGTATGATCAGATCTGGCAATTTGCGGATGAACAACATAATCTGTTGGTAAAGAAAGACAATAAATATGGCATCATAGATCTGCATGGAAAGGAGATTGTTCCACTTTATAGTTTACAGGAAGAAGAGATCAACACCTTTCAGATTGATGCGCATCTGGCATTTCTAAAAAAGGGCGCTACCTATCAGGCCATCAATAATGGTAAAATGGCCATTTTCAATATCGAGGGTAAAATGATATTCGATTTTCTTTATCCATTTGTTCAGGATATTATGGTTCACCCAAGTGATTCAACAAAACCGGCCTATCCAATTTTTCTGATTGGTGAAAAAGGTAAATACTCCTTCGTTGATAAAAAAAATAAACCCTTGTTCAAAGAGCTTGTTATTGAGGATATGTTTTACCTCCATCATGAATGGGGACTCAGAACTGCAGCCATCGAAGTAAATCAGAAAATTGTTTTTCTGAATCTGGAAAATGGCAAGATCATTCAACCGGAGGATGTGAATGACCGGTTGGATGAATTTAACCTGGTTCAAAATCTTGATGATAAGATGGGAGTGATCAATGATCATGGGATCATTCTCACCCCGTGTATCTATCATAATATTACACCCATTTCAGAAACCAAATTTGCGACCGTAGAGATCCACAATAAACAAGGCATTATTGATTATTATGGGAATGTATATCTGGAGCCTCTTTATGATAACGTGGCGGAGGTTTGTTTCGACGCAATCGAACCGGATCTATATCCCTATGCAGTCTTTAATGGAAGCTGGTTAGCTGTTTTTAAGTTTGATAAAAATCTCAATAAACTGGTACCAACCACCCCTTTTATCTATGATGACATTAGCTGTCATGAGGTTACTGAAACCGGCTTGGTAGCCAATTTAACGGATTCGCTTGGCAGAAAAGGCTCTATGGGCGCTGATGGAAAAGTTATGATGGAAAAATAAAACCCGAATACCCGTTCTTTCGTAAAAGCATACAAATTTATATTGATCATTTCTCCCTGACCTCCATGATGTACCACTTGAAAATCTGTAAAAGTCGTCGAATTATTCTCTCCATTATTGGTACTTGTATCCTACAAGGGATGCATGCCCAGGAGGAGATATCTGATGTTCAGCAAAGAAGACATGCGTACTGGGACAGTATACCAAAAAGCATAGATCTAAGAGAATATGTAACCGATGTAAGAGATCAGGGAAACCGGGGAACCTGTTCCTTTTTTGCGCTGATCGGATTGGTTGAATCTGCCATTAAGATCAACTATGGCAGAAAGGTAAATCTATCCGAAGAATATTTGAACTATGCGACTAAAAGTACGATTGCGAGATATGCCCATGAAGAAGAGTCAAGCATAACCGTTGATGCAACTGCCATGGAAGAAAGTGGCGTTTTGCTCGAAGATGACTGGCCTTACCAACCCTCCTGGTTTACCCATGGTGCCTGCCAGCATTATGATGTTACCGATTCTGCAGCCCCCATTTCATGCTATACACATAATAGTCCACCCAAAGAGATCCTGTCAAAAAAAATCAAACTCGACTTTAGTTTAATAAGCATTCGAAATGACAGCCTTGAAATTGTGCGACATCTGCTGGAGAAAAAAACACCGCTGGCTTTTAATTTTGCTCTTCCCGAAGAAGACTGGCCGGATTCGGGTGCTTTTTTCTTTGTCGACAGCCTGGAAGAAGCTTGTCTGGAGGAAGGTGGAGATTATTGTGGAAACCATATTTTACTTCTCACCGGATTTGATATGAACAAAAGGGTTTTTTATCTGAAAAACAGCTGGGGAAAAACATGGGGGAATGAGGGCTATGGAACCATCAGCTTTGCTGATGCAAAAAAATATGGCAGTAAAAAACTCTATTATCTAAAACTTTTTAATGAGCCCAAGATCCCGGATGATAAAACAAAGAAGGAAATATCCGTTGAGGAGTTATCAGCCACCGCCACCAAGCGTTCTGATCAATCCGTGAATGTAAATATATCCGCCAAATTAAAAGATGTAGGCAGAAATTTTCTTTTTATCCGATGTATCCTGGTTAAACAAATCGAAGACCTGGATGGAATACCAAGTACCAAAAATACTGAAGAGGTTACTTTGACAGAGGATGAACAGGATCGTTTTCAGGATGAAAATGTGAGAACAGGCTGGTACCTCACCCCGAGTAAATTTGTAAAAACGATGAATCTGACGAAATCCAATTCTATCAATCTTGTGTTTTCTCCTCCCATCATGCGAACCGAAACAGTGTCAGATCTTCGGGCAGGTAATGAAAAGTTATTTTTCAAGATCAACTTATATGAATGTGGGGATGATGTGGATTTTGAACTTCTTAAACGGATCTTTATCCCTGTTCCTTAGCAATCGTCACACCAGGTTTTGTGCTGCAATAAATCCGGAGGCCCATGAATGCTGAAAATTAAATCCACCGGTAATTCCATCTACATCCAGGATCTCTCCTGCAAAATACAAACCCGGAACAATTCTGCTTTCCATCGTTTGAGGGTCTACCTCCGGAAGACAAATCCCTCCACAGGTAACAAACTCTTCTTTAAAAGTTGTTTTCCCTTTGATTTCATACCGGTCCTGCACCAATGATCCAATCAACTTATTTTGATCCGATGCAGACATGTCTCCCCACCGTACTTCTTCATTGATCTGATTCCTGTTCAGCAAATACTCCCAAAAACGTTTAGGTAACAGAAACGGATTTTTTTGACCGACTGTTTGTTTGCCCTGTGACTGCCTGATCTGTTTAAATTGTTCTCTTAAGTCATTTTCAGAAATTTCTCCCAGCCAGTTGATCAGTATCGCAAACTGATAATCTGATCTGTTTAATTCTCTGGCAGCCCAGGCTGATGTTCTTAATACCACCGGCCCGCTCAATCCCCAATGAGTGATCAGCAAAGGTCCCCGTTCCTTTATTTTCGTTCCACTCACCTTTACCAACGCATCTGGTACCACCACTCCCATCAATGTGGTGATAGGATGTTGTGGAAGATTGAACGTAAACAAGGAGGGAACCGGAGATTCAATGTGGTGCCCCAATTCAATAAGCCAGTTATATTGTTCAGGTTTGGGATAACCTCCTGTCGCTATTAATATCTTGTCCGCTTCATAGGAGGTTTTATTCGCAAACCGGATCAAAAAATGATCTTCCATTTTTTCGATCTTTTCCACTGATTGATGATATCGGATATTTATTTTATTTCGTTGAAGGTCGCTTAACAAGCAATCAATGATCGTTTGTGAACTATCAGTAACGGGAAACATTCTTCCGTCGCTTTCCTCTTTAATCTCCACACCACGATCGGCAAACCATCCTATGATTTCATGAGGTCCAAATTGATAAAGGGTTTTTCTCAGCAGCTGTTTACCCCTGGGATATTTTTCGATGAGTGTTGGTACATCATAACAGGCATGTGTTACATTGCATCTTCCACCTCCCGAAACTTTTACCTTCTGCAGGCTTTTACCGGTTTTTTCGAAGATAATTATTTCATGCGCTTCAGGCGATGGAATATTGGCTGCTGCAAAACATCCTGCCGCACCGGCTCCTATAATGGCAATCCTCATAGAACAATATTACTACTTTTCGGTTATCTTTACTTAGATGAAAACGGAGGAAAGAATTTTTCATGACAGAATCTTCGAGGTAGTAAGAAACTTCGTGGAATATAAAAAGTATCAGGGTAAGCAGGAAAATGCCATCAAGGTACTGGTGAAAAGTTTGCCCGATTACGATCCAAAGATGTGCACAGCCCTTTTTACCGACTGTTGTGAGGCGTATAAGGATGCTGTACCTCTGGTAAAGTCAAATATTACTTATTATACAAATAAGGCCAAGAAAAATCCAATACCGGATGAAGTGGCTTACCGGGACAAATACAAACATATACCGGAACAATTGCTAACCTGGACAATCGGTTGGGTTTACCATTGGTACCACGAAAGATAATGGATTGAAGAAAAAGATCAAATATCTACTCGCAGGACATTCCTTTCCCCAGGAATATTTATGTCTGGATGAGCATACCATACAACCCCGTGCTTATTTTATGGAGAGCACAAACGAGATACCACATGTGTTTCTGGGATA
>JANWKQ010000136.1 GCA_025451295.1 Flavobacteriales bacterium
AATTTCTGTTTTCCAATAATCACCGAGGGTATCCGAAATTAATAATCCTCCGGCAGGCCAACCGGGTAAAAGATTTCCATAATGATCTCTTGCATCCAGTTTTACTTTGCCGGTGGTATCAAGTGCTATCCAGGTGGTATACAATTCTCCATTTGATCCTGATGAACATTTCATCAGATAATGTTGCTGATAGGTTAAACTAAATTGAGTGCCACCTGTTGACCATTGTGCATATGTAGGGAGTGTGCCAATAATAGAGATCAAAAAAATGATCTCGAATGCCATTCTTTTCATAAACTGGTTGTTTATTCAAAGATAGCCGTATTATTCATAAAATCAACAGCTACAATAGGGGCTGTGCTATTCGAAGAAATCGATCCCTTTAAAATTCTTGCGCTGGATCACCTCGACTGCTTTCAGATATACGGCATTCTCCGTATTCCAAACACGATAGAATTCTTCACGACCCCAAAGATCCTGAGCAAAACCGGCTTTGATCCGCATATAAATAAAACTCTGACTTTTCTTTAGTTGTTTTTTATCAAAGACAATCTCCTTGCTTTCTGCAAATTTTACGAAATCAGTCCAAACCAGTTTTTCTACATCGAAATTCTTTTCGAAATCTTCAAACGTAGGGTAGGTCCTCTTTAAATCATCCCGGTTCTTGTCAACATTATCCAGGCAGAATTCGTTGATCACATTTTTACGGTTGAGATCGGTTAAAAGCTGAGTGATCATGGTAGTATCAATACCGATAAAAAGATCCGGCATAATTCCGCCTCCACCAAATACCAGTCTTTTGTTATCCGTATAATGTTTAAGTGAATCGGGGAACTTGATCTTATCAGGATCAGATAATTCTCCGTTCTTATATCTTTCTTTCAGATCTTCATAATATTTATCTACACCACCATCATATGATTTTTGAATAAAACGACCACTTGGTGTATAATAACGGGCAGTGGTTAAACGAACCGCAGAACCATCTGAAAAATCATAGGTATTTTGGACTAATCCTTTTCCGTAAGATCTTCTTCCCACCAGAATACCACGATCGTGATCCTGTATTGCACCGCTTACAATTTCACTTGCCGATGCAGAACCTTCATCGATCATGATCACCAGTTTGCCTTGCTGAATTGAACCAAAACTGGTGGATGTATAATCTTTTCTTGGACTTGTCCTTCCTTCAGTATAAACGATCATCTCACCGGATGATAAAAATTCATCAGCAAGTTCTACTGCGGCATGTAAATATCCCCCGGAATTATCGCTTAGATCTAAGATAAGATCTTTGGCTCCCTTTCCGCTCAACTCTCTCCAGGCATCTTTAAATTCTGTCATGGTGGTGCTGGCGAACCGGTTTACTTTTATATAACCCACACCTGGTGCGGCCATATAAGAGGCATCTACGCTGAATACAGGTATCTTATCCCGGGTAACCGTAAACTCAATAAGTTCTTTTTCGCCTCTGCGCATAATTTTCATGCGAACCTTGGTCCCCTTTTTACCCCGGAGTTTTTTGTATACATCCTGGTTGGTTACTTTAATACCTGCTACCAATGTATCATTGATCTGCACAATTTTATCCCCGCTTTTGATACCGACTTTTTCGGAAGGTCCGCCACTGATAGGGCTCACCACCATGATCGTATCATGAAAGATGTTGAACTGGATACCCACACCTTCAAAATTTCCCTGTAAAGGTTCATTACTTTCTTTGAGTTCCTGAACCGACAAATAATAGGAATGGGGATCGAGTTCCTTCAGGATACCTTTTAATGCATCTTCATACATTTGATTTGAATTAACCGTGTCCACATAATGGGCCTTTAAGTAATTGATGAGTTCATCAATCTTTCCGGAACCATCCGTTTGTGAAAATGAAAGAGCAGGAAAAAGAATGAAAAGAGACAGGAGGAATTTCTTCATGAATAAGATTTATGGATTCAATTATACAATATTAGCGCCTAAGGGTTTCGTGATTTAACTTTTTTTCATCAATGTTTGTTTATAACGACGATATTTCAAATAACTGTACACGGCAACTGCTAAAAGGATCAAAAAAGCCCCTATATAGAAGGTAAAGGTAAGGTTTTGGTGTTCATGAAAGATCCAGGCAGCCAGCAAAAAACTGTAAATAGGTTCGAGGTTCACAGCCAGGACCACATTATAGGCGCTTAACCTGGAAAGTACCTTATTGGTCGACCAGAAGGCAAAGGCCGTGCAGATTGTTCCGAGAATGGTTAGCCATAACCAGTCTTCGGCACTCAGGTCAAATGAGAAGGTTTCGAGATCAGTAAAGAGCAGAAAGATGCTGATGAAAATGAACCCACCGCTCAGTTCATAAAAGCTCATGGTAATAGGGTTATACCGGTTAATGAGTTTTTTATTAAAAACCGTAAAAAGACTGGACAGGAAGGCTGAGGCAAGTCCGACAAGGATACCCGTTAAATGCTGATACTCGACCTTAATGATGAGCAGGATGGCGCCAATGATAATGATTCCAATAATCACTTCAAGGATAGAAATCCTTGTTTTAAAAAATACAGGCTCAAGAAGGGCGGCAAACAAGGTTCCGGAGGATAAACAAGCCAGGGCAATGGATACATTGTTGGTTATTTTAATGGACCCGAAAAAAGCGACCCAATGTAATGCTACAATGGCTCCTACTCCAAACAAACGGGCAACATCTCTCCCGGGCAACTGAAAGGGAGTTTTGGTAACCAGCATAAACACAAGGAGACTTACCACCGCAATCATGATCCTGTACCATACTAATTGGTCTCCCGGCAGTGAGATCAGCTTGCCCAGGATACCTGTAAACCCAAAAAGAAAGACGGTAAAATGTAACAGTAAATTATATTTCCATAAAACCGGTTTCATTCTTATTTTTGCGGAATATTATTAATTGATGAAAAAGACTCTCCTGTTATTTTCCTGCATTTTACTAACCCTCACTGCATGTAATAAAAACAAGGCAAAGCTAAACAATAAAAACACGGTAAAGGAACCGGAGTGGATCAAAGATCCTCATACGTATGCTAAACCCGAAGAAGCAGTTGTTACCAGTCTTGATCTGAAAATGGATGTTAGCTTCGAATCAAAGAAAATCAACGGAACCGCGAGATGGTCTTATAAAGCAAGTGATTCTGCAAAATTCATTTATTTCGATGTAAAAAATGTGCAGATCATTTCGGTTACGAATGGAGATTCTTTAAAATTACCGTTTGAGTTAGGAACGTATGATGCGATTCTTGGTCAGCCGCTCAAAATTGATATCAGCAAAAAACCAGCCTTTGTTGAGATCCGTTATTTAACAACTGATTCATCTGAAGCTTTACAATGGCTGACGCCTGATCAAACCGCCGGAAAAAAATATCCATTTCTATATACTCAGTCTGAAGCGGTTTTTGCAAGAACCTGGCTGCCTTGTCAGGATAGTCCCGGAATAAGATATACATATACTGCCTCGGTAAGCACACCTCCTGGTTTTATGGCCGTTATGAGTGCTGAAAATCCGACTGAAAAGACTGAAAGTGGTTTATATAATCAATTTAAACAATCCAATCCGATCCCTGCTTATTTGATGGCATTGGCCGTAGGAGATCTGGAATTCAAATCAACCGGACCAAGAACCGGGGTATACGCAGAACCTGTTACGGTAGATACTGCAGCCTGGGAATTTGCTGAAACCGAAAAAATGGTAGCTGCTGCCGAAAAATTATTCGGCCCATATGTTTGGGGCCGCTATGATGTGTTGGTGTTGCCACCAAGCTTTCCTTATGGTGGTATGGAAAATCCTATGCTCACTTTTGCTACACCAACGGTGTTAGCGGGTGACCGTTCATTGACGGCCTTAATTGCCCATGAATTAGCACATAGCTGGAGCGGAAATCTGGTGACCAATGCCACCTGGAATGATTTCTGGTTAAATGAAGGATTTACTGTTTATTGCGAAAGAAGGATCATGGAAAGTTTATATGGAACCTCCTATACTGATATGCTTTCATGTCTGGGATATGGAGATCTGCAACTCACCATGGGAGATTTTTTGGGTGCCGGTGATTCTGCGAGTACCCATTTAAAACTAAGTCTTGAAGGTTCAAATCCTGAGGATGGGATGAGTGATGTGGCTTATGAAAAAGGATATATGTTGCTGGCAAAAATGGAGAAAACAGTGGGCCGGGAAAAATGGGATACGTTTTTGAGAAAATATTTTGCGGAGTTCAAGTTTAAAAGTATGACATCTGAAAAAATCGAAGATTACGTGTATGCTAATCTTTTTACGAAAGACAGTGAAGAAGATAAAAGAATAAATATGAACGGCTGGATCTTTGGGGCCGGATTACCGGTTGGTTTTTCTGAACCATCATCCGACCGACTGAAAGCCGCTAAAAAAATAGGAGAAGATTATTTGTTAGGTAAAATAAAAGTAGACCAGATTGATGCATCGAAATGGACCTCTCATGAGTACCAGCAATTCCTTAGAACTATTAAGGAAAAGGTAACGATTGTACAGATGACTGAGCTGGATGCACGTTTTCATTTTACAGAATCCGGGAACAGCGAAATATTGGCACTTTGGCTCGAGGCAACCGGAATTCACGAATATAAGCCAGGTTATAAGGCATTAAAAAATTTCCTGAATACAGTAGGGCGTCGTAAATTTCTGGTACCCGTATATGTTGCCATGCTGGAAAATCCCAACATGGCAATGATGGCCCGACAGATCTATACCGGCGCCAGAAAAAACTATCATGCCATATCTCAGCATACGTTGGACGAAAAGATGAAAATAGAGGCTGTACAACCTACAGAGTAACCGTCTGCTAAGTCGCAAACCGGGTTTACTCAAAATTTCTTTTTAGTGTGGGTAAAAATGTTATTTTTACTTCACTAACATTGTCACCATGAAAAAGTGGATCATCCTGACCGCATGTATTACCCTTATATTTACCTCTTGTGAGTTTAAATACACAAAAAAGAAAAAGATCAGGGATATTGATGTGGTAAGGGTACACGACCCGCATAGTTTTGCCCGTCCTACAGAAGCGGTTGTTACAAACCTGGCACTTACACTATCTGTGGATTTTGACAAGAAAAGGATCGATGGGACTGCTGACTGGGATTATGTGGCGACCGATAGTGCGATGGCCATTTATTTTGATGTGCATAATCTGAATATTAAATCCGTACGCGATGAATTTGGCAGTAAACTACCATTTGAACTTACCGAGAATGACCCGGTGCTCGGGCAGGAATTGAAAGTAAGTATTGCCGGTCATCCAAAACGGATTCTGATACGGTATGAAACAACGGATTCTGCGGATGCGCTTCAATGGCTAACACCGGATCAAACAGCCGGTAAAAAAACACCCTTTTTATATACACAATCGCAACCTATTTATGCCAGAACCTGGGTGCCTTGTCAGGACAGTCCCGGAATTAGATTTACTTATGAAGCCAAGGTTCATACCCCACAGGGTTATATGGCAGTTATGAGTGCAGAAAATCCTACTGAAAAAAGCACTGAAGCAAGCTGCTGGTACTATTTTAAACAACCTAATCCAATTCCATCCTATTTACTTGCCCTGGCAGTGGGTGATATTGAATTTAAATCGACAGGACCAAGATCTGGGGTCTATGCAGAACCGGTAACGCTGGAAGCGGCAGCCTGGGAATTTGAAGAAACTGAACAAATGCTTAAAACAGCGGAAAAACTATATGGACCATATGTTTGGAGAAGATATGATGTATTGGTTTTACCACCCAGCTTTCCATATGGAGTTGCCGAAAATCCAATGCTAAACTTTACAACACCAACCATTATAGCCGGTGATCGTTCACTGGTTTCACTCATTGCCCACGTTATGGCAAACAGTTGGTGCGGAAACCTGGTAACCGATGTTACCTGGAATGACTTCTGGCTCAATGAAGGATTTGCAACCTACCTCGAACGAAGACTTATGGAAGACATTCATGATACTTCTTATTCTGATATGCTTGCGTATTTAGGTTATGAGGATTTGCAGGCTACCCTGGAGGATATGAGCATCAATGGAAATATGGTGGATGCAAAACTCAAGTTGGCGTTGGATGGCAGGGATCCTGAGGAAATGTACACAGATGTTCCCTATGAAAAAGGATATTTATTTTTGAGGACGATTGAAAGAACAGTCGGCCGGAGAAAATTCGATGCGTTCTTAAAGGGATATTTTGAGAAGTATGCTTTTGAGTCCATGAGTACAGAGAAATTTATCGAAGAACTATATGCTAACCTAATTGCGAAAGGAAGTGACGCTGATAAAAAGATACGGGTAGATGCATGGGTATACCAACCCGGACTACCAGCTGGTTATGAGGTACCTCGTTCAAGCCGTTTCGATAAGGTGGATGCTATAGCAGATCAATATCTGAATGGTCGTATCCGGGCAAATGAGATCGGATCTTCCCAATGGACCTCTCATGAGTTCCAGCAATTTCTGCGGCATATTTCAAAACGTGTAACCCTTGTACAGATGGAAGAACTGGATGCCCGGTATAACTTTACCAAATCAGGGAACAGTGAGGTGCTTTCGTTATGGCTGGATGCTTGTGTGGATCATGAATATACCAAAGCCTATCCGGAGATCGAAATTTTCCTGAAGAAAGTAGGGCGTCGTAAGTTCTTATTGCCTTTATATACCGCATTGTTTACTAACCCGCATATGCTGGCCTGGGGAAGTAAGATCTACAAGGATAACCGTAAATATTACCATGCGATCTCTCAAAAGACCATCGACAGAATGCTCGAAGAAGTAACGAATCCGGTAAAACCCAAAGAAGGAGAAGTTGTAAAATAGCGGATCTTAGATGTACAAACCGGCGATTTTTTTTCAATTGCGGGTAAAAACTTTTTTTTCGAATGTATAAATCTTTTTTTTCTTGTTGAGGAGAGAAAATATATTCGTAAAATTGTTGATATAAAATAAGGTCATATGAAAAAATCAATACTCTCTTTGCTTTTAGTATTTCCATTTTTTCTTTCAGCACAGATCCTGGAAGTAAGGGAATTGGTGAGTAACTTGCCAGCAGCTCCAAGCTATTTCTGGAATGTTCCTTATAATACACTGGAGCATTCGTTTGATTTTAAACTGAAGAACAACAGTGGTTCTGATAAACGGATCATCGGATCCAAAACTATTTTATCTACCACCACCGGTTTTGTCCATAATTTTTGTTTTGGCCTTCAATGTTATACCGGAATGTATAGTGATACGGTTACCATAGCAGCCGGAGACAGTCTCCCGGCCGGACTTGGGAATTTTGGACTTAAGATCGATTTTTACCCGAATGGAAATACCGGTGATGCGGTTGTAAAATTTAAACTAAGAAATGTGGATGTTCCATCTGATACTGTAGGTATATTGGCGGTGTATAATGCATCTATAGGTATTGAGGAATATTCGACCAGTTCCGTAGCGATCGTTTATCCAAATCCGGTTGTTGATTTTATCCTTTTTGATTTTAAAGACAACGCAGGACAGAAAGAAAATTATGAATTAACGATTACCGATCTGCAAGGGATCATCGTGACCGAACAGATTATTTCGGCAGATAATAATCAAACCAATCTATCAACATTATCAAATGGGATCTATCATTATTATATTTCCGCGAAAGGAAAAATGCTACAGGCCGATAAATTGATCGTAAAGCATTAGGAAGATTTTTATTGAAACGCCAGCGGTTCAAAGAAAAATCCTATTTTTATTCAAAATTACCGTTATGGCTGAATCACCCAGGGAAAGAGTATTAAGTGCTTTACTTTTCTTAAGCAAAGAAGAGCTTCTGGAAATAAATCAAAAGATCAACACATTGCTCAACTCTAATATTGATGCAGGCGATGCCATGAAAACTTATTTTAGAGAGTTAACGAAGACCAATAAGCTACAGGCCGTAAAAGAGTATAAAGAGAAAACAGGTTGTGGTTTGAAGGAGGCAAAGGAATTTATAGATTCGCTGTAAAACATGGAGGGATCATTACATTTCGTAATCATCCCTCCGTAAAGTCACTCATTGATATTTAATTGA
>JANWKQ010000137.1 GCA_025451295.1 Flavobacteriales bacterium
CCGGAACCAAGGACCTTTTCATTGGAACTCAGGCGAAAAAAATACATTCCGCTTGGTAAATGAGAAGTTTGAATTACCAGTTTTTCTCCCGTAATATTCCCGATATTTTGAACGATTTGTCCGCATAGATTGTATATTCGCATCTCATATTTTTCATGATCAGGGTTTTGAAATTCCACCATGGAAAATTCTGAGGATGGATTAGGATAAACGTTGAGAATTAAATTTTCCTCCTCGGAGATTCCGGCTAGTGGATCACTTATTTTATGTACAAATATATCGCTCAACCCAGCAGTTGTTAGAATGGAGGTTCCGACTCCCGGATCAAAATCAATCGTTCCATCAAAAGTGCCCATTGTATAAATATCACCTGCAGCATTCGCGATAATTCCGTAAGCATAATCCACCAGCGTATCCCCAAAACTTTCCACCCAGATCAGATTTCCGGCTGTATCGTATTTACTGATATAAATATCGTAGTCTCCCAAACTTGTATGATTAAATGTACCTGCCCCTGGATCAAAATCTGCCGTACCTCTATATTTTCCGGCAGGATATAAAAATCCGGAAGCATCTACATAAATCCCGAATCCTTCATCACCTTGAGTCCCTCCCATGCTTTTGGCCCATATATAATTTCCGGATGGATCAAATTTATTGATATAAATATCCCAGGTACCGGCACTGGTTAAATTATAAGTGCCGGCTCCTGTATTAAAGTCGACGGTAGAAAAATATTGTCCGGTTGTATAGATATTGTCATCGGGATCAATTGAAATTGCATTTCCATAATCACTGTTGGTGCCACCAAAACTTTTGGCCCATACCAGATTGCCGGATGCATCCAGTTTGGTGACGAAAATATCGAACTGACCATTGCTGGTAAGGGTGCTGGTTCCAACTCCCGGGTCAAAATCGGCCATGTTTTGAAAATTTCCAATGACAATGGCATTGTCTGATCCATCTGTTTTAATCGAATACCCTTTATCAGCAGCATTACCTCCGAGTTCTTTTGCCCAAACAAAATTCCCGGACCCATCAATTTTACTTACAAAAATATCCCCGGCGGCACCCCCTGTCAAATTGGAAACACCCCCACCCGGATCAAAGTCCACGGTATCTTTAAAATACCCGGTGGTAAGTATATTTCCTGAACCATCCAGCGCAAGACCAGTAGATTCATTGGCGGCACTGCTAGTTCCTTCAAAACTTTTTATCCAGGCCAGATTCCCTGAAGCATCTAGTTTTAAAACAAAAATATCCTGGCTTAAGCTGGTTAAAATGGAGGACCCTACTCCGGGATCAAAATCCACTGTATCCTGAAAAGAGCCACTTACAAAAATATTCCCGGAGCCATCCACCTCCATACCATATGCAGTTTCGGCGCTATCACCCCCAATTGAACCAGCCCAGAGAAAATTTCCGGAAGCATCCAGTTTACAGAAAAAAATATCTGTGCTTCCATTACTCGTTAAATTATATGTACCAGCTCCAGGATCAAAATCAACCGTTCCTAAAAAAAATCCTGTTACATATACATTGTCCGATGTATCAAGTGCTATGGCTCTTGGAAATTCTCCACTCGGTCCGGACGGACTTTTAACCCATTCAAAAGTTTGACCCGAGATTGATGAGCAGATGGAAGTAAACAAAAATAAGAATACGGAAATGAAAATTTTAGAAGTTCTCATGAGATACTTGTTTGGTTAAAGTAGATGAGATAAAACTAAGATTTTTTGGGGAAATGATGGGAATGATTTGGGCGAAGAGTATGTTTTTTCGAGGGATGATTCAATTATCACCCACAGCCTTAGAAGGTAATGGCGAAATAGAAAAACATAATGAGCCAAACCACATCGATATAATACCAGAAAACAAATAACATATTCATTTTCTTTTTTTGATATGGATTGGTAACAAGGATAAGTTCATTCACCACATTCCGGCTATTTTTGAAAAAAGGGATCAATACGTAGAGCAAAAATGTGATTGCAAGTAAAACGTGAAATAAATGAATGCCTGATAGTACATATACATAGGTGCTAGCCACGTTTTTTGTTGGCGTGGAAAAACCATGGTTGTAAAACTCCAACCAACCAACCACCTGGAAAATCGAAAAAACAATCGCCAGCCCAAGCACTCCCATCAACATATAGGTGCATTTTTTTAAGCGATCCTTTTGAGCATAGGTCCTTGCCATTTTAATAGCCACTGCCGACAACAGCATCACCGCAGTACTTACAAAAAATGCTTTTGGCAAATGAATATCGAGGATGGCATTTCCAGTTTGAAATCTTTGCGCCGTATATGAAACCAGAATAACAAGGAATAGGAAACCCGAACCTACCATCGCCATGTACATCATGGTTTGATATGGATGCAAGCGACGAAGGTTCTGAAAAAAACCTTTTTCCGCTACTATGGGCTTTTTTTCCAACATAAATAAAAAGTCTTGTCTTGGTTTAGCTGGCTGAATCGTTACACTAAATAACGAATTTTTTTCAAAGTTAGGATGCAGTCCTCAAAATTTCAAGAAATTTAAAATATTTTGAGGCTTCCAAAGTGAGGCGATTAATCCAATATATACCGGGTATCGGCCAAAACTTTCTTCAAACCCTCGTCCAGTGGGGTTTTTGAACGATTGAGGAGTTGGTTCATTTTGGTCACATCCGGTAAACGCCGGGTCATGTCACCCTCCGCCAATGGATCCAAATGGATGATCTTCGAAGAAGAATCCGTGAGTTTTTTGATCGTTTGGGCCAGCATTAAAATGGGAACCTCTTCATTTCCACCTACATTGATGACCTCATTTTCGAATTTTTGATTTCCGATTGTATTATAACAAGCCTCAATATTATCATCAATATAACAAAAGGTACGGGTTTGCATGCCATCACCATAAATGGTAATGTCGTGATTCTTAAGGGCCAGATTAATGAACCTTGATACCACAAACTCTTTGCTTTGCTTGGGTCCGTAAGTATTAAAAAAACGGAAAATGGTATAGTTGAGATCGAATTCCTGTTTATAGGATTTTAAATACGCCTCTCCCAGATTTTTTACCACGGCATATGGCAATCTCGAATTCAACGGAGTGGTATTTTCGTTTTGGGGAAACTCCACCGGCTCACCATACACTTCGCTTGATGATGAATAAAACAACCTTTTTACCCCTGTATTTTTGGAAAGACGTAAAATATTTTCGAGGCCTTTAATGTCTTCAAGAACCGCAATCGGATTTTGAAGGGTACGCTTTACACCTACCAACGCTGCATAATGAAATACAAATTCAAAATGATATGCACTGAATACTGCAGCAATATCTTCATATTTATTTACATCACATTCGATGAACTGAACATTTGGATAAAGGATAGGATCCGGCAATTTTTCTTTGGCCCCGGTAACCAGATTATCCACCACTATGACCTGAACATTCTTATCCGCCGCCAGTCTTTCTGCCATGCTGCTTCCGATAAATCCTGCACCACCTGTTACCAGATAATTATTCATTTAAGACAACTTTGTTATTTTAATTAAATATTCACCATACCCACTCTTCAATAATGGCTGTGCTACTTTGAGCAATTGTTCCTTTGAAATAAATCCCATCTGGTAAGCCACCTCTTCAATGCATCCAATCTTAAGTCCCTGCCGTTCTTCGATCACCTGTACATATTGAGAGGCCTGCATCAATGAAGCAAAAGTTCCAGTATCCAGCCAGGCTGTTCCACGATCCAATACATTCACCGTTAGTTCACCCATTTCCAGATATTTTCGGTTCACATCCGTGATCTCGTACTCTCCCCTTGCACTCGGTTTTAAAGCCTTTGCAATTTCCACAACCCGATTATCATAAAAATATAAACCAGGAACCGCATAATTACTTTTGGGTTTGGCTGGTTTTTCTTCGATGGACAACGCTTTCATTTTTTGATCAAACTCTACCACTCCATATCTTTCAGGATCGCTGACGTGATAGGCAAAAATATTTCCACCTTTTGGATCATTGATGGATTGCATTTGTTTGGCAAGCCCGGTACCATAAAAAATATTGTCACCAAGGATCAATGCGGCCGGGTCCTTTCCAATAAATTCTTCACCGATCACAAAAGCCTGGGCAAGTCCATTGGGAACTTCCTGTACTTTATATTGAAATTTCATACCGATGTGCTCACCAGAGCCTAATAATTTTTCGAAATGGGGAAGATCAGCCGGTGTTGAAATAATCAGCACATCTTTGATGCCGGCCATCATGAGCACAGAAAGGGGATAATAGATCATAGGCTTATCGAAAATGGGCATGAGCTGCTTGCTGATGGCCATGGTTATTGGATAGAGCCTGGTGCCGGAACCTCCGGCAAGAATAATTCCCTTCATAGATACTTAAAGTACGAAAATAAGAGAAATGCGGATAATAACAAAAGACGGCTATTGGTGTAAATCCGTTGCATCCGTGTCCTTAGTATGCCTATAAAACAAAAAATCAGGAAGACGGCTACCACAGGCACGTTTTCGTTATCTTTGTTATACTAATGAAGATCGTTTTAAAAATAGCCTTCCGTTACCTCATTGGTAAAAAATCAAGGAATATCATCAATCTGATCACCCTGATCTCCATCGCCAGTATCCTGGTTATTTCGGCTGCTCTCATTATTATTCTTTCTGCATTCAACGGATTAGAATCGTCGGTTAAAAATGTATACAAATCGGTTGATCCTGAATTAAAGATCACCCTTAAGCAGGGAAAATCTTTTACCGATTCGATTAATTTGCTAACCCAAATACGAAACATACCACAGATCGAGAAAGTAACACCGGTGATAGAAGAAAGTGTTCTTATTAGCTATAATGGCAGGCAACAGATCGGTATGATCAAGGGTATAAGCCCGGAGTATTTTGATATGGTTCGTTTGGATACCATGATGGTAACAGGAAAACCAAGACTTCAGATCGGACGCCAGGAAAGTGCCATTATTGGTGAAGGAATGGCTTTTATACTCGAGGTGAATACAGATGATCTATCAAAAAGACTACAGGTCTATTTTCCCAAACGTGGAAAGATCGACCTCTTCAATCCTTTTATGACGGACCAACTCGTTGTTTCAGGTATTTTTAAGGTAGATCATGAATATACAAATAGCTGTCTGTTTACCTCACTTGGGTTTGCTCAAAATATTTTAAAGCTTCCGGAACAAACCTATACCGCTTTTGAAATAAAAGCAAAAAAGGGAACTGATGCTGATGATCTTCGACCAGCACTAAAAAAAATCCTGGGTGATCAGTTTAAAATTGAAAACCGATTTCAGCAGCATGCGGTCATGTATCGGGTAATGCGGGGAGAGAAGTTAATGGTTTTTCTGATCATTACTTTTATTCTTGTCATCGCTTCGTTCAATCTGATCGGCGTTATTTCTCTTATGCTGGTAGAAAAGAAAAAGGACCTGATGCTTTTGCACAGTCTTGGACTCTCGAAGTTCAAATTAAAAGCGATTTTTATTCTACAGGGAGTGCTTATTGCCATTATTGGAAGTATCGGCGGATTGATCCTCGGCTTTCTCATCGCTTTGTCACAAAAAATATTTGGTTTACTGAAACTAGGTGGAGGCGCTGAAATCCGCAAACGCCCCTACCCGGTTGAATTTAATCCGGTAGATTTTCTGATGATCCTGGCCATTGTGATCTCTATCGCTTTTGTTACTTCACTTATGCGCATGTTGATCGCAAAGTTTGATCAGCGATCTTTATCAACCGTATTGAAGTGATACCAAAAATTACTTCCTTACAATAAATTGCTTGTGCACATTGATGGTTTCACCTGTAAGCTGGAGGATATATGCACCATTATGAAGTCCGTCGAGATAAAAGGATAAATAGCTCAATCCAGGATATTCAACCATTTTATTTCCACTTTCAATCACTCTCCCCTGCATATCAATAAAAGAATAATCAAAAGATTGTGGTTCAGTCAACATCAACTCCATGATCAAAACCTCTGTTGCAGGATTTGGGAATAATTTCAGCATAGCGTTCACAGTGGTTTCGATGCCCATATTACTTGTGATCGTATTTGAGGTTGCAACGCATCCAAATTGTGTTACTTCGCAATAATAGTCTCCACCGGCAGTGATCACATAATTCTGATTAGTCTCTCCTGGAATAAGCACACCATCATGATACCATTGATAAGTATCAAAGGTAGTAGTGGTAGACAAGGTAGAACCCGCTTGCGAAATTGCTGCTGTAAGACCCGGCAGTGTAAGAAACGAACAGGTATTGTTTCCTGCATTCGGAATTCCAATTGTATCGGTGGCTCCAGGTTTAAGATCAATATCCGCCGGACTGCTCAATGTCCCGGTAACAACAGTTGATCCACCCAGGAAATCCGGATTGAAACGATTTAATTTGTTGTTGCTCCAGGCGGTTACATAATAATATCCACAGCTGTCTACGGTAATTCCATCGCAATTTCCGAGGGTTGTTGGGGTTAATGTGGTGATCGTATAAGTGGTAAGATCAATCGCTTTGATGGCTGCACTTCCACCCCAGTTGACAAATATGCAGCGGTTATTGGCACCATCATATAGAATCCCATTCGGGGTGCTTACGGTATTGGATGACATTACATAAAATTGACTCGTTGTAGGATTCACACGAAAAATATCCTTATTTGAAAAATCTGTTACATATAAAACTGAATCTCCATCTGTGGTAAGGCCATTTAAGAAGGAACCTCCCAGGTTCAGGTTAAATACTTCGACACCCGATGTTAGATCATATCCCTTAATACTACCACCACAACAGGCATACAATACGTTGTTAAGTATCTCAATACCGTGTGGACCAGAACCTGTAGTTGGAACCAGCGTCGTTAACGTTCCACCTACAGAACGGGCAAGAATAGCATGACTCGTGGTGTTGGAAATGAGCCAGCGATTGTTGGCTCCATCCCATTCCACGCTTTCTGGACCACTATAGGTTTGAGCTGAAAGAATTGAACTAAAAACAAAAGGCAGGAATAGTAATAGTTTTCTCATAAAAAGAATGTTTGAGTAAAGATATATAATTATTGGCTTACGTACCATTGTTTGAAGTTGATAAAACTCTCCGCATAAATGAACTTCTCAGTAAATACGCCATTTTCGATTATCAATATTTCTCCTGCACCACTGTGTCCTACATTATAGTCAGTGCCCTTAAAGGGCCCATGTAAACAATCCACATCCACTATATGTATCTTACCCTGGTAATTTTTTTCGTAGAGGAATTTCAACGCATTGGAACAATTGATTTTGGCATAGGCACTCCACGTCGCATAAATGAGAAGGATCATGTTTGAATCGGAATGGATGTTAAAACAATCCATATCAGTTTCTATAACGGTGTTGGAGCGTATAGAATCCACTTTGGTAAGTAATCCCTTACTGATTTTTTCATAGGCACCTGCACGTTGGGAAAAAACAACCGATCCCCCAAAAAGAAACAAAAAGAAAAATATTTTCATTACAAAGCTGATTTCCAACAAAGGTGAAACCAGTTTAAATTAGATTCAATGTATTAATTGAACTCCCAGTTGTATTGATCGATATGAAGGATACATTTTTTGAGGAGATGAATGCTATTTTCGATATCGTCCTTATTAGCCATTTCAATTACCTGATGAATATGTCGGGTAGGAATACTGACTGCCCCGGCAATTGCTCCCCCCGGATTCATTCGCTGAATACCGGCTGTATCGGTTCCCCCGGCCGGTAGCAATTCCGGTTGCCAGGTGATCTTGTTTTTATCGGCTATTTCCTTCATATACTTCACCATGCGATAGTCACAAATGGCGGAGGAATCCATGATTTTAATGGCGGTGCCTTTTCCCAAACAGGTAACCTGTTCCCATTCATGCGAACCGGGAACATCATAGGCAATGGTGGTATCAATTCCGAAACCGAAGTCTGGCTGGATCTGCAAAGCAGCCACGCTGGCTCCCCTGATCCCTACTTCTTCCTGTACAGTAAAGACCCCGTAAAAATCGTATGGTATTTTTTCTTTTTTCAATTCGCGAAAGGTTTCGATCAGAATAAAAACCGAAACACGATTGTCGATGGATTTACAATTCACGCAATTTCCCATTTCGATAAGCTTTCTTTCACGTGTTACAGGAGTGCCTACCTCCACAATAGCTTTTACTTCTTCAACGGGCATTCCAAGATCGATAAAATAATCAGTGATCTTGGGCATTTTTATTCTTTCCTCCGCATCCATCAGATGAATGGGTTTGGAACCCATGACACCAACCAGGTCTTTTTTTCCATGCACAATAACCCGCTGAGCGGTTAGCGTTTTTGGATCAAAACCACCAAGTGTGGTGAATTTTAAAAAGCCGTTGTCATCAATATGGGTAACTATAAAACCAATCTCGTCCATATGGGCTGCGGCCATAATTTTTTTTGAGCCGTTACCCTTTTTTAATGCCGTAATATTGCCCATATTATCCAGACTGATCCCATCAACCAGACCTTCAAGTTCCTTTAATACAAGTTCTCTTACTTTTTGTTCAAAGCCGGAAACTCCGGGTGTTTCACATATTTTAGCGAGCAGTTCTACATTAATCGGCATAAAAAACAGATATTTACTTCAAATTAAAAGATTAATTCTGAATTAATGGCACGAAGTACAAATAAAAAAAGCAGATGCTCCCCGAAGACAAACATCCCAATGCGCTGATCAATGCTTCAAGTCCGTATCTGTTACAACATGCCTATAATCCTGTTGAATGGAATGAATGGAGTAATGATGTGATTCAGCGAGCAAGCGACCAGAATAAATTATTAATCATTAGCATTGGATACGCTGCATGCCATTGGTGCCATGTAATGGAACAGGAAAGTTTCGAAAAAGAAGAAGTAGCTGAATGGATGAACAATTTTTATGTCAACATTAAAGTCGATCGCGAAGAAAGACCCGATATTGACGCTGTATATATGAATGCCGCTCAGCTTACAACCGGCCGGGGTGGATGGCCTCTGAATGTTATTGCACTACCTGATGGCCGGCCTGTTTTCGCGGGTACCTATTTTCCGAAAGATAATTGGATAAGAATTCTTCAGCATTTTGAGGCTGTATGGAAAAAAAGTCCTGAAGAACTAAAAGCAGTTGCTGATAAAATCGAAGAAGGACTTCATTTGATGGAAAACGAGCATTCCTTTAAAAATAAAGTAGACATAAATCAATTTGATAAAAAAATCCCAACAACACTTGCGGAGAATATTTATTTCCGACTCGATCTCCAAAAGGGAGGTCTTGATAAAGCTCCTAAATTCCCTATGCCATGTGTTTTTGATTTTCTGATCAACTACAACTATTTTCAACCGAATAACAACATGCAGGTAGCCATTGATACTACATTAACTCAAATGATGCAAGGTGGGATCTATGATCAGGCTGGCGGCGGATTTGCCAGATACTCTGTAGACGAGTATTGGTTTGCACCCCATTTCGAAAAAATGTTGTACGACAACGGGCAACTCATCTCTTTATACAGCAAAGGATATGTTACGACCAACAATAAAGAATATAAAAGGATTGTAGACGAAACCATCGATTGGATCACCCGTGAAATGACATCTCCGGAAAATTTATTTTATTCTTCATTGGATGCCGACAGCGAAGGTGTAGAAGGTAAATTTTACTGCTTTACAAAAAAGGAAATCTTCGAAATCGTACGAACCAAACCAGAGATATTTTGCGATTATTTCTCCATAGAGGAAGAAGGCAATTGGGAACATTCGAATATCCTTCATATCAAAAAAGACATGATAGAATTCTGTCAGGAATATTCAATCACAGAAAAGGAATTGAGATCTCTGATCCATTCAGGGAAACAGGAGTTACTCGAAGCCCGCAGCCAGCGGACACGTCCAGGACTCGACGACAAACAACTCACCGCCTGGAATGCCCTTGCCATTTCTGGTCTGTGCAGAGCTTTTCAGGTAGCCAACAATCATTCCTCTATTCAATTCGCCAACAATGCCATCAGGTTTTTACTCGACAATCTAAAACAAACCAATGGGTTGTTTTTTAGAAATTATAAAAACAGGCAAGCATCGATACCCGGTTTTCTGGATGATCAGGTTTTTATGATGGAAGCATTGGTTGAGATGTATCGGAGCAATTTTAAGGAGGAATATTTACTGGAAGCCAAACAGCTGATGGATCGCGTTCTGGAACATTACTATGATGAAACCTCCGGAGGGTTCTTCTATACGGGAAAAGATCAACAACAGCCAGTTTTAAAAACAAAAGAAGTAACCGATAATGTTATTCCCTCCGCCAATTCAGCTATGGCTAATATGCTTTTTTCGCTTGGTCATTACTTCCAGAAGGATGAATGGATCCGGTTAAGCCTTGAGCTTTGTTTCAAGATGAAAGAACAAGCCGAAAAATATGCACCCTATTATAGCAACTGGGGCAATTGTATGCTGTCTCATATTTATGGAGGTACAGAAGTAATCATCACCGGTACACCAGATCATGAGAATCTCAGGCAACTTTATCAGATCCCTGGTATCATTCTGATGTTTAAAGAAAACGAAAAAACGGATCTACCCTTATTATACGATAAACCCTTATCAGTAAAGATGCAGATCTATATCTGCAAGAATAAAACCTGTGGATTGCCCGTCAATACAGTACAAGAGGCAGTCGTTCAAATACAGGAATTAGCTTCCCGGGGAGTGTAAAAATCCCTATCTTTGCCCACTTTTATGGAAATAAAGCATAAAAACTGGTTTGAGAGGTGGTTTGATTCACCTTATTATCATATCCTGTATAAAGACAGGGATGATGAAGAGGCAGAATTTTTTCTCAACAATCTTTTTCGCCATTTGCATATACCTCCCGAAGCCAAAATTTTGGACCTCGCTTGTGGTCGCGGTCGACACTCCATTTATTTAAACAAACTTGGATATGAGGTTACCGGCCTGGATCTATCACCACAGAATATTGAATATGCACACAGGTTCGGAAATGACAAGCTGCATTTTTATGTACATGACATGCGAAAAGTGTTTAAAGTAAACGAATTTGATGTGGTGCTTAATTTGTTTACCAGCTTTGGATATTTTGGCAATGCGGAGGAGGATGAAAAAGTGGTACAAAGTGTATATAATATGCTTAAAACTGATGGGGTATTTGTGCTTGATTACTTAAACGTCAACAAACTCGATTTCGAAGATATTACTTATAACAAAGATGTTGATGGGGTTTATTTTGATATCCGAAAATATATCGTGAACGAAAAAATCGTGAAAGAGATCCATATTAAAGATGGTGACCGCGAATATCAATTCAGTGAATACGTATCTGCGATTACCCCGGAAAGATTCTATACCATGTTCAAAAACACAGGTTTTAAATATATTCATGTATTTGGCAGCTATGAATTGGATGAATATACCACCGAAAGGTGTCCACGCTTTATAATTATTGGCAGGAAATGATCTTTGATATAACCATCATTGTACTCGCCATTCTAATTTCAGGAAGTCTGGTTCTGTTTATTCCATTTAAAAAGAGCGCTATGAAATTGCTTCTTTCATTCAGCGGCGCCTTTTTGTTGGGAGTAACTGTTTTCAACATCCTTCCGGGAATTTATACATCAGGCGTTTCGATCATGTATGCCGGAGGACTTATACTGGTTGGCTTTTTACTACAGATCATTCTTGAAATATTTTCACATGGAATAGAGCACGGACATGTGCATACACATCATAACCATTCAAAGAACTATATTTATTTGCTATCGGTTAGTCTATACATCCATTCTTTTTTAGAGGGCCTCCCACTGGGAAGTCATACGCATGAAAGCGAAGATCTGTTATGGGGGATTGTGATCCATAATTTACCTATTGCTTTTTCCTATGCTTTTTTGCTTAAATCAGAAAAATTCTCGAACCCAAAGATCTTATTGGCCCTATTGATCTTTGCAAGCATAACGCCAGCCGGAATGATATTGGGAAATTATATTCAATACAACCTGGCGTGGGAATCTTTTAATAGTTATGCATTGGCCATGGCAACCGGTATTTTTGTACATATCTCAACAACCATCATCTTCGAATCAGGAGAAAATCACAAATACAACCTTAAAAAGTTTATTGCCATCCTGTTTGGCTTTGCCGGGGCCTATATCCCGCATTTGTTTCACAGCCACTAATGGTTTCCTCCATGTTATGGGGATTGCTTTTTCGGACATTCGGCCAACAAAACCTAAAATCCTGTCATAACTAGGCGTTTTCCACATTTTCACTTTGGTAAATAGGTACGAGTTATTACTTTAGTGCTCCCAAATAATTATCAAAAATTATCTATTCAAAAAAATAAATTTAGGAGATATGAGCAATTCGAACGAAAATAAATGTCCTTTTCCTCATGGACAAGTGAAAGCAACAGCAGGCGGTGGAATATCAAATAAAGATTGGTGGCCAAACCGTTTAAACTTAAGCATCCTGCGTCAACATTCCAGTTTATCTGACCCTATGGATGAGGGATTTAATTATGCCGAAGCGTTTAAAAAATTAGATTTAAAAGCGATCAAAAAAGACATATTTGATGTAATGACCACTTCGCAAGATTGGTGGCCAGCCGATTATGGTCATTATGGCCCTTTGTTTATTCGTATGGCCTGGCATAGTGCCGGTACATATCGCATTTCTGATGGTAGAGGCGGAGCCGGTACAGGCAATCAACGTTTTGCCCCGGTAAACAGTTGGCCGGATAATGGCAATTTAGATAAGGCGCGTTTTTTACTTTGGCCTATTAAACAAAAATATGGGAATAAAATCTCCTGGGCTGATCTAATGATCTTAGCAGGTAATTGTGCATTAGAATCGATGGGTTTCAAAACTTTTGGATTTGCTGGTGGCAGGGCCGATATTTGGGAATCAGAACAAGATATCAATTGGGGGAATGAGCTTGAATGGTTGGGTGATAAAAGATACAAAGGAGATCGTGAACTTGATGATCCTCTTGCCGCTGTGCAAATGGGATTGATCTATGTAAATCCGCAAGGTCCTAATGGGAATCCAGATCCTTTAGCTTCTGCTAAAGATATCAGAGAAACTTTTGCCCGAATGGCAATGAATGATGAAGAAACTGTGGCATTGGTAGCGGGTGGTCATACATTTGGTAAAGCACATGGAGCTGCAAGTGATACCCATGTTGGTGTTGAACCTGAAGGATCAAGTATTGAGGATCAAGGTATGGGTTGGAAAAATAGTTTTGGCACAGGTAAAGGTGGTGATGCCATTACCAGTGGTATAGAAGGTGCCTGGAAACCCAACCCTACCAAATGGGATAATGGATATTTTGATACGCTGTTTAAATATGATTGGAAGCTAACCAAAAGCCCCGCTGGTGCTCATCAATGGACACCTACCGATGAAAGTGCAGCCAGCTTAGTTGTAGATGCACATGATAAAAACAAAAATCACGCCCCAATGATGACAACGGCTGACCTCGCTTTGAAAATGGATCCCAATTATGGCCCCATTTCAAAACGTTTCCATGAAAATTTTGATCAATTTGCAGATGCTTTTGCCAGAGCCTGGTATAAACTTACCCATCGTGATATGGGACCCATTGCTCGGTATTTAGGTGCTGAGGTTCCTAAGGAAGAGTTGATTTGGCAGGACCCCATTCCTCAAGTAAAAAATGAATTAAATGAAAACGATATTGCCACGTTAAAAGATAAAATTCTTTCCAGTGGACTGTTGATAGCTCAATTGGTTTCTACTGCCTGGGCTTCAGCTTCCACATTCCGGGGTTCAGATAAACGTGGTGGGGCTAATGGTGCCCGTATTCGTTTAGCTCCACAAAATAATTGGGAAGTAAACAATCCAAATCAATTAAAAAAAGTATTATCCACTTTAGAAGGCATTCAAAAAGAATCCGCTAAAAAAGTTTCTTTGGCAGATCTAATTGTATTAGGTGGATGTGCAGCTATTGAAAAAGCAGCAAAAAATGCTGGACATAGTATAAAAGTTCCGTTCACGCCTGGCAGAGGTGATGCAACTTTAGAGCAAACAGATGTGGCATCATTTGCTGTATTGGAACCAAAAGCTGATGGATTTAGAAATTATAAAAATGCAAAAGCCAGTTCGGTAACCGAAGAAATGTTGGTGGACAAAGCGCAACTATTAACGTTAACAGCAGCAGAAATGACTGCTTTAGTGGGTGGTATGAGAGTGTTGAATACAAACTACGATGGTTCTAAACACGGTGTATTTACTAAAAATCCTGAAACACTTACCAATGATTTTTTTGTAAATCTTTTAGATCTAGGTACAACCTGGAAAGCAACAAACGAAACAGGAGAAGTTTTTGAAGGACGAAGTAGAACCGCCGGTGATGTAAAATGGACTGCCACCCGTGCTGATCTTATTTTTGGGTCAAACTCAGAACTACGTGCCATCGCCGAGATATATGCAAGTAGCGATTCAAAAGATAAATTTCTAAAAGATTTTGTTGCTGCCTGGAACAAGGTAATGAATCTAGATAGGTTTGATTTGAGTAAATAAAAAAAAAGAACGGCCTGATTTCTCAGGCCGTTTCTTTTTTTGGCGTACTCAATTATGAAAATCTTAAATGATTTCAGTTAAGGTTTCTGAACTACGCAATATTTCACGATCAAGAATAGGCAAAAATGCATCCAGACTCATGGTCCTCATCTCCAGATCATTTACGTTGAGCTTATCCCAGGTATGTTCTTTTAACATGTCGGGAGTTATATAGCCTACCGTATTCTCATCGATCAAGATCCATAAATACATATTGCATTCATTTACCAATGGAAAATGCTTGAAATCTGTCGCTTTGAAAACTGAGTTTTTGCCAGGGATAGCCGCATAAACCATCGAAACATTGGAAACCCTTTCGTTGGTTATACTCACCATATAGGGCTCATACGGCTTAATCGGAAATGGCCGGTCACAATTCCAGGTCATGAGTTTACCAACAAGAAATTTCCTTTCCACTTTTTCGGCCATTTTCATCCGCTTTAATTCCTGAACAATGAGGGTGTCTTTTTCGAAATCTACTTTTTTCATCACCATCTTGGTTCGTTTGATTGATAAACGGGCTAAGCGGCTTGGTTCATACTTAGCTGCATATTCGGAATAAGCTGCCAGGTATTTTTTCTGTTGGCTCTTGTTTTCCAATATTGGTTCGGCTCCAAGGATAAAAGAGTCGAGATCATTGATAAAATTCAGATCCACCAATCCCCATTTTCCGGGATACGTAATTTTGATATCCTTCCATCCAAGTGACATATTCGTTTCCCGATCCATTACAGTATTCGCTATCTTTTCGAGTTCCGAATAATTATGGGTGAAGATCTTATATTTATAAGTGCCCAACACTTCCAGTTCAGGAAAAAGATCTGACTTATACTGCAATTCTACACTAGCCTGGCGATAGATCGTATTTTCCTGTTTATGCAATGCATCCTGATAATTCGGATTGAATCCAACAACATTGGCCACCGGAACATAGTACTCTTTTTTCACACTTACATATTGGGGTAAAGAATCGTTGGAGATCAAACGCCAGTCATCATTATCCATATTTTGCTGCGGAGCCTCCTCATAAGAGAAATTATTATTCACATATGACCAGTTTTGATTGTCATCATTAAAAGCATATAAATTATAGTTCTGATCCTTGAAGGTGGAGGTCATTGCAATTTCCAATTCTACCCCTGGAGCCAATTCAAGTTTTTGTCCATCCTGCCAGGCTTCGATCTGGAACATACCTGCCGATTCGAGATATTCATCACCCTGCCAATGCATGGGTATATCGCTTGTAAAGATCTCAGAAGGTTTAATAAACTCTCGGTAGCGTATTTCCACTTCACCTTTTACAGGATCACCGGATTGAGAAACAAAAGCATTGGCCGGTATACTGATCGTTGTTCCGGTCCTTTCATAATTGATCTCAATAGGTTTTCCCGAATTTTCATTGAAGTTTTGAAATTGTACCCTTGACCTTTCTGGCAAAAGAGAAAGATCAAGTAGTTGATCCTTTTTTACATTTCCACCGTTGGTGAAAGTCTGGTTATTTATTTTGGTAATAGTTGTCGGACCAGTAGAAATTAGTTTTGGCGGAGTATCCTTGATCGATTTGGACTCCCTGAGCAATGCTGAAATGATTGGGGATCGATCAACCAGTACTGAAGCGTGTTTGGTTTGCTTTTTCTGTTGAGTTGGAATAGAAAGGGCGATGATCTGTATAGCCAGGTAAACAGATACCATGACAATAGAAGGTAGCAACACTTTTTTCATGATTCAGTGTTTTAAAATGTTTTGATGAATGTTTTGGTGAAGTTCGAACGTAAGGGGGTAAGCTTGCGGAGAGACCGGGCTGCTAAGTATAGATCAAAAAGATCAGAAGACGGATTGATTTAGCATAAGACTCGTGTTAAGGGGTTAACCTTCTTAAAACGGTTATAAAGTTTTAAATATTGTGGAGGTTAAGGAATTTTTAATTAGGGAGCTCGTTGGGGTGCTCAATATAATACCTGATCCTTTCTAATATAGCCTTATATGTCCTTTTACCTCTGCTCAGATTGTTCCCCCAGTAATTGTAATGCTTATTTTTAAAATCTATATTATTGATGCATTTGAATACTCCTTTATCTATTGGAACTACGTAAGGATTTGAATAATTCTCTTTATAAGCGGGATTAAATTCAGCCCCAAGCAACTGTTTATGCGATCGAACCTTGTATAGGCGAACACATTTTTCTCCACCTCGAAGGCAATAACTCTGGACATAATATCCTCCGGGTAGCAGTGTATCAACTTCAAGTTTTTGATCATAGGGCCATTGAAAAGGCGAGTTTAAAATATAGTAATATCTATAACCAGGATTTCTTTTCTCCTCAAAAACAAAATCAAGCCGGCCATCACCGTCCAGGTCGCTGAGACACGTCTTTGTATCCAGCAAACTATCGATCCATCCATAATCGAAGGATAGATTATTTACATAGCCCTTTGTACCCGAGAAACTGATGAGATAGGATTCCCTGGTCAACAGGTCCTGATATATATAGATAGAATCCGTTTCCTCAAATAAAGTCCTTACATACGGTGATTCTTTTTGATGTTCTATTTCAAACAAATGAATTCTGGCTTTTTCATTGGCTCCATACAGATAGTAAACATATTCGGAAGTTTTTTCATTGATTATTAAAACCGGGAATCGGAAATTCTCATCTACAAGCCATCTTGAAACTTTGGCTAAAGTACTTTCGCCTAAAAATGCAGTATCGATTGATCCATCTGTTTTTACTTTGAACAAGATCCCATTGATCCCATAACAAGTATCATTTCTGTGTTTTAATAATATTTCAAAAATCTGTTGGGTTTCTTTTTCAAAAAGTGAATCATCCTGAAAACTAGGCTTATCCTCCCACAATCCTTCATACAAGTCCATCGTGAAGGAGGGATACCCCAGTAAACTATCCTGGAACTGTAGAAGATGGTCCACAACAGGTTTAAAATCCACATTTTTAAATGAATGTTTTGAAACAAATGAAATTTGTAGCAGATGGCCGCTATTCCCTTCATACAATGACGGCGTATATTTCTCGTATTTTTTTAAAAAACTATTTGACGTAAACCGGAGCTTTTCGATTTCTGTCCTAAACCCATAAGGTTGAAATATGGAATGGATGCTGATCGTCTTATAGTAGTAATTTTTTTCTATGGCAACTTCCTTATCTTCTTTTACAATAACATTTTCTCCACCATAATAAATTGTGTCCTCTTTTCTTTCCAACGGAAAAGAAAATTGAGCACGAAGGATACTGTTCAAAACGAATAAGATGAATAGGCAGGTTAAACGCATAGCATTACATAACGGGCATACATCAATAAAATTATGGGTTCTTAATTGAAGGCTAAGAGCGGCCCGGATAGGAGCGATACCCCGCAAACCCCATGCCTTTAGGCTGGGGTTGAGGAGTAAAGCGGATAGCCGGAAGAGCCGCCCATAAGGGCTCATGTAATAAAAACAACAAGTTAAACGCCTTAGCATTAAGTCCCCACCTACCTTGTGTCTTTACTCTAAATTCACTACCTTTGCACTCCATTTACAGTAAATCTATGTTATCAGTAACAAATCTTTCCTTACAGTTCGGCAAACGGGTATTGTTCGACGAAGTAAACCTGAACTTTACTCCTGGCAACTGTTATGGCGTAATTGGCGCCAATGGCGCCGGTAAATCTACCTTCCTGACAATCTTACAGGGAGAAATAGATCCTACCACAGGTAATGTAGGAATTTTGCCCGGAGCCCGAATGGCTGTTTTAAAACAGGATCACTTTGAGTTTGATGAGTCTACTGTAATGAATACCGTTTTGATGGGACACCAGAAACTCTGGGGCATTATGCAGGCCAAAGATGCCTTATACGCAAAACCCGATTTTAGCGAAGCGGACGGACTTAAAGCTGCTGAACTCGAAGCAGAGTTCGCAGAAATGGAAGGATGGAATGCCGAAAGTGATGCAGGGATTTTATTAAGCGGTTTAGGTATAAAAGAAGAGAACCATTTTAAACTGATGAATGAATTAAGTGGTAACGAAAAAGTTCGTGTACTGCTTGCCCAGGCTTTATATGGTAATCCTGATATTCTTTTATTAGACGAGCCTACCAATGACCTCGATGTAAACACCGTAATGTGGCTCGAAGATTTTTTGATGAACTTCCCGAATACAGTGATCGTAGTGAGTCACGACCGTCACTTTTTAGATACGGTTTGTACAAATATTGTCGACATCGATTTTAAAAAGATCCAAATGTATACGGGTAACTATACCTTCTGGTATGAAAGCAGCCAGTTAGCCACCCGACAAAAATCGCAGCAAAATAAAAAGGCAGAAGATAAGCGTAAGGAACTCATGGAATTTATTGCACGCTTTAGTGCGAATGCATCCAAGAGCCGACAAGCAACCAGCCGCAGAAAATTATTGGAGAAAATAAATATCGAAGATATTCAACCCAGTAGCCGGAAATATCCGGGCATATTTTTTACACCTGACCGTGAAGCAGGTGATCAGATCCTAAGGGTTACCGGTTTAAATTTTTCTGGCCAGGATGGAACTCCTCTTCTAAAGGATTTGAATTTTACCGTTAGAAAAGGAGATAAAATTGCAGTTATCAGTAAAGAAAGTCTGGCTCCCACTACCCTATACAAAGTATTGATGGGTGAACAAAATGCGGATAACGGGGCTTTTGAATGGGGAATTACCATTACAAAAGCATATCTACCCAATGACAACAGCGAATATTTCACCAAAGATTATAGCCTCATTGATTGGCTGAGACAATACAGCAAGGAAAAAGACGAAACTTATATCCGTGGATTTTTAGGTCGCATGTTGTTTAGCGGTGAAGAATCTTTAAAATCAGCCAAGGTATTAAGTGGAGGAGAAAAAGTTCGTTGTATGGTTAGTCGTATGATGTTGCAGAATGCCAATTTCCTAATTCTCGATGAACCTACGAATCACCTGGATCTGGAAAGTATTACCGCATTCAACAACGGGTTGAAAAATTTTGCAGGAACAGTAATGTTCACTACCCATGATCATGAGTTTATCGAATCAACCGCCAACCGGATCATCGAATTGGGTCCAAACGGAATGATCGATAAAGACATGACCTATGATGAATACATCATGGACGAAAGAGTAAAAGAGCAACAGGCTGCTCTATATGGTGGAGTAACAGCTTAGTGATCAACTTTCAATTTAAAAACTATATCCCATTCCCGCGTTCCCGGCAAATCTGTATTGATATTGTCCTGCAAACAAACCGGTGCTAACACAATCCATTCCAAAAAGAAAGTTGGCATCTACAAAGAAATGTTTGGCAAATTTATAGTTCATACCAATTCCTGCCTGACCTTCCAATTTAAAGGTTACTGGTCCGCCATATCCATACATACCGTTGAGCGAAGCAGATTCACCTTCTATTAAATTCCCATTCGTACTTCTCCACACAGCAGTCGCCACCACATCCAGTCCTAATTTTGGACTAAGACCCACAAAACTGTATAATTTAAATTTTTCTTTATTGAGAAAATTAAAATGAACACGTAGAGGTATCCCCAGATAGTGATGATTTAAAGAATAAGTACCTATACCCGATACATATGTATTACCAGCAGAATCCATTTGAGTAAATACTTCGCTATCACCATATCGATGAAGGTTATATTCCAATCCCACCCCAAAAGATAACCAGTTTTTAAAGTGACGCTGGTATTCTAAACCAGCATTGGCCCCCACCATAGGAATAATGCCACCAAAAGAACCTCCCCAAATGTTGCCTACATAAAGACCTCCGGATGGACCGATATTGAATTTGAGTGAATTTTTAAGATCGGGTGATTGCGAATATGCACTAACGGTTATAAGTATAAAACTGACAATGATTGTACTGCGTTTGAGTTGACTTTTCATGTTGTAGATTTTAGGCAAATAAACGCAGACTCCCTGGTTGAGTTCTAGGGGTTATCCATGAGCTTTTCAACTCAGAACATATAGCCCAGCCCTATGTTTCCACCTGCCCGATAGATATAATCGTTGATAGGTGTATCGCGATTGGATCGGAGCATATTGATGCCAAATATTCCATTAACATCAATAAACAATCGTTTAGAGATATTGAAATTAAATCCTAATCCAATCTGACCTTCAACATTAAAAGTGTTCCGGTGATAGTTAGGGTTCGCTCCTTCCGGATCCTGCTGATGATATGAAGAAGTAACGTTATTGACGGTATCATTTAGTTCGGTTGCATATTCCCTCCCTACCGAAATTTTGGGAACGAAGCCAAGAAAAGTATACAAACGAAATTTTTCTTTGTTCACTATATTGAAATGAAATTTAATGGGCATTCCGAGATAATGATGAATAAAGGATGTTTTTACATATCCAGCCTGGGTATAATCATTGATCGAATCGTACGAATAAAAAGACAACGTTCCTCCATATTCAAAATACTGATATTCAAATCCGGCGGAAACACTGAACCATTTTTTTATCTGACGGGTATATTCAAAACTCCCACCCATTCCAAACCGCATCACCTCGTAATTACGGAAACCAGGTAATAATCCGGTTGACGAATCATCTACCAGAATTCTATAACCTGCAGTTGGAGTAAAGCTGAACTTAAAGGAATTCTTAAAATCTTGGGCCGTAATTTTCTGAACGGAGATAATAAAAAACAAAACGATCAGACAAAGACCAGAGGTAGGTTTGAATTTCATTGTTAGGTGTGTTTAATCTGTTTAGGTATCAAAAAATTTGCCAATAATTAAATATACGAAAGATATAGATATAAAAAAAACCGTCCACCGATAAGATAGGGACGGGTTTTCAAATATGATTGAAAAAATTATCGGACGATCACCAGTGTTTTATTACTTACACCTCTTTGGTTGGCTATTTGTACTACATAGGTTCCCGGAGGAATATCATCAACCTGAATGTTTTTTACGAAACTTCCGGCTTCGATATCAGCCTGGTACATTTGAAATACCACCCTGCCGGTGAGATCAATGATCTTCACGGAAAGGTCAGATTTTTCCGGTTGTTCGTATTTAATATAAAAATCATATCCTGTTGGATTCGGATAGAGTTGCAACAATGCATTCGCATCAATGAGTTCTTCTATTCCGACAAACTGACAACCATTATAAGTTGGATGCGTGGTAACTGTATCCACAATTATATTGGCATCACCAGGGAAACCATAGAGATAACTAAAGTAAACGATCATCATTTCATCGGTGGTTGCTTCTCCAGCCGTTACCCAGTTGTTGGGATTGGGTGCTAAAGGATTGGCGCTTGTATTATCATAAAAGGCTTCAGCACGCACCACGGTTCCGGTTGGAAAAGTAATGGGTTGACGGAAACTATATCCACCCTGCCACATAAAATCCCAACTGGGAATATCGATCAAAGGTACTGTATCATTTCCTGGTCGAATCGCGTAGGCTTTAATGGAACGACCCACCAAATGCATATGAGGTGCAACACTCAACACTGTAATGTAGGGAAAAGGAGCGGTGCTTGGAATTGTATAGGATTCGGTAAAATTTGCAGTTGAATTAGGTGCAATGATCAACGCAGGTGTAATATTGGTTACATGGTTCAGAATGGGCTGCATAAATACTTCCCTTACTATACCTCCGGCATATTTAAGATTGATCACCGTATTGCTGTCGGTTTCACCATCTGTTCCCTGAGGATAATGTATTTGCAGAACAAGGTATGATCCGGCTTCAACCATTACTCCCATTCCAGCAGGAAAAACAGCTGGAGCGCTCCCTGGTACCCAACCACTGATTAACTTAGAACCACTGCTTCCGGTGCCACCAAAACTCTGGTATCCCATGGCAGGGTCTCCGGCATCTAATGAAAGCAAAGTATTGGTATCAGTATCCGCATAGATCAATACGAGGTGAACCATTGATCTGTTACCTGGGATTATTTCAATTTCTGAAATATACTGATCAGATGTAAAACCGGTTGGTATCAGAAAGCAACGATAATCATCTGTTGTAGATACATTGGTAAAATTACCCACTCCTCCGCTAAAATCAATCTGGCTCAGCTGTGATCCGGTAGCACTATAGCTTGGTGGTGTTGGCGCATTTGCCAGATTCCCTTGCGGAGCTCCCTGGTCTACCCAGGCTACAATAATATCTTTTTCAGCCTGCGTGATCAGCCTTTCATGTGCATAGGTCTGATAATCTTCATTGGGAGGCCAGGGTGGCATATAATCATCCAAAATTGCCTGTCTGATGGTAAACCGGGCGGTAAATGCATTCGCATAATCAATTAATGAGAATGGACCGGGTCCCCCGGGAAAATGGCATTTGGTGCAATTCGTATAAAAAATACAGGCCGTATTTTCTGCCCAGGTATAAGATTGGGCGGTGGCCATTTGAATGCTAAAAACACCTGCAGCAATGAGTAAAAATTTCTTCATAAAATGGTTTGACTAAATTTTATACAGTAAATATAGCAATTAAGCAACAATCCCCGAAATTTTGACAAAATTTCGGGGATTGTAAAATCGTTTTTGAAGTCGTTTATCAGCGCACTACCACAACCGGCTTGGCAAACAAAGTAGTCCCATTCCAGATTCGCAGATGGTACATTCCTCCCGATAGCATACTCACATCCATCGTTTTTGTAAACGTCCCGATTCCTACGGAAGGCTGTAAATACTCTATCAATGTTTTTCCTGACAGGTCGATCAATGATATTTTTACATCTCCGACTTCGTATTGCTCAAAACTGAGATTCAAAATATTCGTTGCCGGATTTGGATAAATACTAAATTGCGCATATAAGTTAGCATCATCCATACCAACAAACTGGCACCCCATATAAGTTGAATGAACAGTTACGGTATCAACAATAATATCAGAATCGCCGGGCAATGCATATAAAAAACTAAAGTATACCTGCATCATTTCTTCTTCCGATGATTCACCCGCCCAAACATCCAGACTAGGATTAGGTGAATTAATGTTGGATGCCGTATTCGCATAAACAGCTTCTGCTCTCAACACGGTTCCTTCGGGTAGTACAATCGGTTGCCTGAATGAATACTGTCCCTGCCATTTAAAATTCCAGACCGGAAGATTCACCAGAGGAACCGTATCATTCCCGGGTTTTACTGCATATACTTTCATGCTGCTTCCCACTTTATGCATATGTGGTTGCACATTTAAGATGGTATAACTATCAGGTAATGGAGTTATGCTCGGAAGTGTATACGTTTCCACAAATGAAGCAGTTGAATTGGGAGAAATATGCAATGGCCATGGAGTGATCTGCCCGGGTAAAATAAAATCAAGTACAGGAGCCAGACTCACTTCTCTAACGGCACCGCCTGTAAATTTTAAATTGATAACGGTATTGCTGTCAATATCACCGGTAGTTCCCTGGGGATAATGTATCTGAACCACTAAAAAGGCATTGGCAGGAAGTTTTACACCCATTCCTGAAGGATAAGTTAACGGATCATTTCCAGGAATCCATGTATAGATCAATTTAGAAGTGCTCAATCCGGTACCACCAAAGTTGGTATAACCCATTCCCGGGTCTGCATTGTCATTTGAAATGATCGCATTGGTATCTTCTTCATAATAAACCAAGGCATGATGCACCATACTGCGGGTTCCCGGAAGCATTTCGATTGATTCAATATATTGATCAACTCCCAAATGGGTAGAAATATAAAATACACGATAGTCATCTGTTGCCGCGGCATTGTTATAATAGCCTATTCCGCCTGAAAAGTCAACCGAAGGTAATTGTGTTCCGGTTGCACTATAAGATGGTGGTGTGGGTGCATTTGCCAGTACACCGGCTGCACCACCCTGGTCTACCCAACCTACAATAATATCTTTTTCAGTTTGGGTGAGCAATCTTTCATGGGCATAGGTCTGGTAATTTTCATCCGGTTGCCATGGTGGCATATAATCATCCAGAATAGCCTGACGGATGGCAAATCTGGCTGAAAAAGCATTCGCATAGTCGATCAGCGAAAATGGGCCGGGTCCGCCAGGAAAATGGCATTTGGTGCAATTGGTATAGAAAATACAAGCAGTATTTTCGGCCCAGGTATAAGATTGGGCAGAGCTCATTTGTATAATGGAAGCTCCAAATAGTACCAGTAAGAATCTCTTCATAGTCTTGCGTTTAGCACTGTAAATATAATAAATTCCTCACAAATCCAAGAAACTACAGGCCATCATTCCAATCAGACGGCTCATTTTCTATTTTGTTACAAGGAGAGGTTTGGCAAATAACTGTGTTCCGTTCCATATCCTCACATAATACATGCCCGAAGGAATCGTCTGCACATCGATCGTTTTGGTAAAAGTGCCCTGCCCCACCTGTGGCTGCAGGTATTCAGCCATCAATCTTCCCGACACATCCACCAAAGTGATTTTTACATCCCCTGTTTCAAATTGTTCAAAGGAAATATTCACAAAATCGTACGTAGGATTTGGATAAATGTTAAACTGCGAATATGAGTTAGCTAAATCCCCAAGTCCAACAAATTGACAACCATTATAGGTGGGTTTAACAGTTACGGTATCCACAATAATATTTCCATCGCCAGATTGGTAGACCAGATAGGTAAAATATACCAGCATCATTTCATCGGTGGTTGCTTCACCAGCCGTTACAGGATTATTGGGATTGGGTGCATTTGAATTGGCACTTGTATTGTCGAATACGGCTTCCGCTTTTAACACTGTTCCTTCAGGAAATACAAGTGGCTGGCGAAAATCATACAATCCCTGCCAATGAAAATCCCAGTTAGGAATATTGATCAAAGGAACTGTATCATTACCCGGTTTGATAGCATAACATTTAATGCTTGTGGCTACATTGTGCATATGCGGTGCAATAGATAAAACGGTAACACTATCCGCACCTGCGGTGATACTGGGTACAGTAAACGTTTCGGTAAAATTCATCACAGTGTTGGCTGGAATATTCAACGGAGGTGAAATATTAGTATTGTGACTCAGGATCGGATCCAGTTGAAGCGTTCTTACCGGACCGCCAGCAAAGGTTAAGTTGATCCGGCTGCTGTCGGTCAATCCATCCGTTCCCTGCGGATAGTGGATCTGTAAAATAATATAGGCGTTTGCATCCAGTTTCATTCCCATTCCTGCAGGAAAGTGGAGGGGTTGTGAGCCCGGTACATATCCTCCGATAAGATCAGATGTATTACTTCCTGTTCCACCAAAATTAGAATAACCTGGTCCGGCAGCAGCCGTATCCAGGCTATAGCAGGTTGGATTCACATCTGTATAGATCAGGACGTGATGAACCATCTGGCGATTGCCGGGAATGAGTTCGATATCCGAAATATATTTATCGACACCAAAGCTGGTTGGGATCACAAAGCAACGATAATCGTCCTGAGTAAACACATTTGTATAGATTCCTATGCTGGCCGAAAAATCGATTTGCGCCAACTGAGAACCCGTTGCACTATAACTGGGTGGTGTGGGTGCATTAGCGAGTACGCCTGCAAGTGCTCCCTGATCCACCCAGGATACAATAATATTTTTTTCGGTTTGGGTTAACAATCTTTCATGTGCATAGGTCTGATAGTTTTCATCCGGTTGCCAGGGTGGCATGTAGTTATCAAGCACCGCCTGTCTGATGGCAAAACGTGCAGCAAATGCATTTCCATAGTCGATGAGGGAAAAAGGACCAGGGCCACCGGGAAAATGACATTTAGTACAATTAGTATAGAATATACATGCTGTATTTTCGGCCCAGGTATATGTTTGGGCCTGTGTTACTGAAAATCCGCAAATGAAGATAAGGGCTAAAAGAGTTCTTTTCATAACCTGTAGCGTTTAGATCTATGACTAAGATACGCATAAAAGGTTTAATGATGATTTTCAGCCCGTTTTTAATATCATCTGCCTGATTGATCCGGCCGCAGGACCTATCCATGAATGGTGGACCGGTTTTCGAGGGTTGAAATTACCTCTGCCTCAAATTGGAGTATCTCCTCCCATCTTTTATCCACTCTTTCCCTGGGCGCCACTTCTCTTGCCAATGTAATAAACAATGTATAATGTCCTGCTTCGCTTTCCATAAGCTCCCGATAAAATTCGGCCAACTCTTTATCCTTTATTTGTTCGCTTAACAATTTAAATCTTTCACAACTTCGTGCTTCGATGAGAGCAGCCAGCAATAAGTTATCAATAAGCTGTTGTTCCCTTCCACTTCCCTTTTTTATAAAACGGATGAGTTTGTTTACATATTCATCTTTTCGCTCAATCCCTAATTGATAACCCCGTTTTAAAATAAAATCATGTACCCGTTTAAAATGCTCCATCTCTTCCCGTGCAAGATCAGCCATCTTAGAAACGATCTGAGGATAATTAAAAAAACGAACGATAAGTGAAATAGCCGTCGAAGCAGCCTTCTGTTCGCAGTAAGCATGATCCGTTAATATTTCCGCCTCATTCATTTCGGCAATATTTACCCAGCGTGGATCAGTTGGAAGACGAAGTCTAAACATTTCGATTTTTGATTTACGAATTACTATTAATGCGCTCGACTTGCTTAATTAACGTGAAGTATCTTTCTGGATACAGAACTCGTTCCCTTCGTTAATACATAGGTGTAAATTCCAGGTTCCAGTTGATAATCCTCCGCCCTGAATTCTATTACATGATGTCCATAATCCAATTCTTCATTATCTACAATGGTTGCCACTAATCTTCCTAACGGATCAAACAGTTGAGCGGTTACCCGCATTTTATATTTAAGCTTAAATGAAAAATAGGTTTCGGTTGTAAATGGATTTGGGTAGTTATAGATCTGATCCTCTTCCTCTATATTTTCATTTCCCAAAACCACCGGATCAACAATGGCCGTATAAGTTGACAATACTCCTGCATCCAGACGGGTCCAGATCGGACGGATCACATCATTATGTCCTGCTATGTTGGTATAATCTCCAAAAAATACACCACTGGTTGGTAAAAATGGCGTATCGCTTACTCTGAAATTTTGAAAAGTATTTCCCCCATCGGTTGAACGGGCCATGTAAACATCCGTTAGGTTATTCGTATAATTTCGACGGTCGTAAAAAACAAACCAGAGATTTCCATTGGCCTGGTCCACTGTCATCCATGTTAAGAACTGGTGTTTTCCCGGAACGTCATCATTTACCCGAATCGGTGCAGACCATGTGTTACCCCCATCGGTTGATTTCACGATCCAAACATCCGTATCGGTAGTTCCATTGCGCTGATCTGTCCAGTTAATATAAATGTTTCCATTGTATGAACTTGATGAAGCAGTATCACAAACCGTAATGGGTAAACCATTGCACCGGTATAATCCAGGAATGGTATAGTCCCATCCGCCAGGTACATTCGTAATAGCAAGGTCATTTGCTAACCAGGTGGTTCCACCATCGGTTGACTTATCAAAATATAAAGTATCAAGTCCTACCCAACCAACATAGACTTCTCCACTTGGGCCCACGGCAGGTACCGCACCTTCCATCGTCATATCGGAATCAATACAATCACCTGCCGCATCTGATATCATTGTCGGATTGGCCCATGTCATTCCCGCATCCGTTGATTTGGAGAATAAGATCACCGAGCTATCGTTTGGATTCCCTGAGCCATAGTCATCAAACTGGGTCCACGTAACATACATCTCATTTGTACTTCTATCAATTGCTACCCAATGTTTATCCTGATCGCAACTTCCATTCAATCCTGTATATGATCCGCTGTTCCAGGTGGCGCCACCGTCGGTAGATTTCTGGCAAACAATCCGGTCGATCCAACCGCTTCCTCCCGTATTCGATAAATGAAAATGATAAAAATCACCCACTGCATCAACCACAAATACAGGATCTCCCCAAACACCATACGGTGATGTCTGCACAAGTTCGAGCCAGGTAAATCCGGCATCGGTTGAATAATATACATTGGCAATATTTGAACCGGCGACCATTCGGTTTGTGTTCAGCGGGTCCACCATAATGGCTGGTTCATTCGGATCATTGCTGGTGCTGATGAGTATATTCGTATGCTGCGCAGAAACAATTCCGACCATCACATAACAACCCACAAAAAATAAAACGCGACTGTACATATTCAAAGATACGAAATCAGATGGAGAATAAAAAATGGCCAGTTGCTGGCTGATTTTCGAAAAAACTCAACACAGGTTTATTTTTTTCCGTAGGCAGGTATGCAGCATGAACCCGGCGGCCGTTTTGTTTCCTGCAGTGATCTATTACGAAATCTAACATCCGGTCTTCAATTTTCCTTCCCATAATCCGACAACTCATCACAAAATCATCCAGGAAAATCTCCTGATCGTCTGTTTTGTGAAATCCCAACAAACCGGTAATTCCGTTGTCGCCAAAAATATCTTTTACCTTAACCACATATACCCAATGATCCTTTTGATCTCCCCAGTTCTTTAGTTCTTCTCTGCTTAACCGACGGGTACGGAGATTCATCTGATTGGTTTTATTTAGTAATTGTTCGGCTCTTACAAGATTTGTTTCATTCAAAGTCTCGAAAGTAAGTTCAATATTCAAAGAGGCGATCCAGTCTTCCAAAGATGCAAAGGTTTGTTGCGAAGAAGTTCTGTTATCTTCATCTTTATATAATTCGGTCCTTTTTTTATCCTCTTCCGTTAGTTCCTTGCGGTTAAAACAATCGAGTGATCGGATGAAAGCCGGATATTCCATTTTATCCTCTGGCAGATCGGGTACATATATCCCGGGCAGCGCAGTTCTTATTCTGTCTCTTTCGGCCGGATTATCATCTAAAAAAACAACATCATCCATTCCTACATTCAATTCTGCGATGATCTCAGCCAGATTAACGGCTTTATCGTTCCAATTGATACGCCATTTCACGAAATCATCTTTTTGAAGGATCATTCCACCATGTTTCTCAAAAACCTCCATCGCAATTTTTTCCTCGTTCTTACTACAAATGCATAGTACAACTCCCCAGGATCTGATCATTTGTATCCATCTTTGAAAGTCGGCAAAGGCTTCACCAATGGCATCATGACCACCTATCTTCAGATTTTCCATTCCATCATCACCTACAATACCACCCCAAATAGTGTCATCCAGGTCCAGTACCAATACTTTTTTTGTGTTTCCTGTTAGCGCATTCCAGGTCGATCTGCAGGCCGCGGCTGCCAGCTTAAATACAGTTGGATGGAAAGGAGTTTTGCTTAAATACCAAAGTTGATTCGAAATAGCATTTTTTCCCTGTTGAACCAACCACCCGGTTGGATCAAGCACGTTTATATTTGTCCCTATAGTTTTCTCACAAAGATTGAGGTTCAGCTGATAAAGTTCTTTTCGGAGTGGGTGACCCTGAAACATATTAAAAGCCTGCGAATCCACTGCAGGAAGTATAATGATAGAATATTGAAACGATTGGTTTAATTTTAAAATGAGATCACTTAAATTAAGTTTCATCTCTTTAGCCTGAAAAACATCCTTTAGAGAAAGCCAGCAAATACAAAATTCTTCCATTGTAGTACGCTGCTCCAGGCCGATTAAAAATGGTAACATCTGGTCATACGCGACACTTTTTACCTCGGCTCCGATAAATTCCTTTTTTATTGCAACATTAAAATTCTGCAGATTAAAACCGGCTAAGGTAAATATGGAAGAAGGTTGCTTCATTTTTGTGACAAAGCATAAATATGATTCACCAGTGTTTCTATATTCTGCAAGATCTTTTCCTTATCCTCCAATATGTGGTTCACATCAAAATTAATATCAACTGTTCGCTGATCATTATCCAGTACCTCATCAACACTTATCAGGAGATTCACAATGCCCATGCTATCCAATACACCTTTCTCAGTATAACCCGGCCGGGAGAACAACACGGTACCGGGTTTTTTCTCCAGTTGTTCATCCTCTTCCTGCATCGTGTTCAACTCATCTATGGCAGCATAAAGAATTTTGTAGATATCTTCTTTTGTTATCGATTTCATGTCCCCCGAATGTACAATTTAATTTTTTAATTCCTCCATCAGGGCATCCGCGTAATACTTGGTAACCCAATTAGGAAAGCCAAACGGCTCATATTTTCCCCAGATTGGAAAAGAACCCGGAATCCCGCCATTGGCCTCTCCATGGATCGTTAAACAGGATTTTTGGATATGGCCCAACTGATCATTTATGCGTCGGATCGCCACTAAATATTTCTCCTCCTTCGTTAAATCAAAAAGCAACGACCAGATAATCGACATTTGTGCACATCCGGTACATATCATATATTCTGAAGCCACCCACAGCTTATTGAACCTACCATTCAAATACTTATTTTGATCGAACAACTTTGACAATTGATCAGCAGTTTTTTTTCCTGCCTCCAGATATTTTTTTTCATTCAACAGGATCCCGCTATTGATCAATCCATCTATTGTATAAGCAATGGTATGCAGGATGGGTTCATTGTTGTGTTTTTGGGTGTTATCGGCATTACTGAACCAGCCATTGCTTTTTTGTTGGGTAAGGACCCAATCCAGATTTTTAATAGCAGCCTGTTTATATTTTTCATTGTTGGTAATCCCATACACCATCAGAAGCGGATGAGCAACATAACTATCATAAACCCTTGCCTGTTTCATTGAGGCATTTTTTATCCAGCTTCCATTTTCTTCCTGGGTATCGACCAGCCAATCAGCTGCTTTTTGTATACCGGTTAAATATTTTTTATCGTTCGTTAATTGATAAGAGGTTATGAGCCCTCTTAAAACCTGACCCGTATTGAATACCACTTCTTCGCGATCATGATGCATATAATAGGCCTGCCACCCTCCCGACGGTTTTTGAATGGACAGCAACCAATCTGCACAATCAACAATTGATTTTTCAATTTCCAATTTTTTTTCGGGAAAAAATTCGATGGATTTGAATAAAGTGGGGATAATATAGCCCGAGGTCTCCGGATAAGAAGTAGTCCAGCCGTCTGCAATATAATAGGTGCCAAAACCACCATCCTTCATTCGTATTTGGCTTCTTAACAACCAATCAACTGAAAGCAACAGGGATTTTTTTTTCTCGTCTTTACTGTAGACACTTTTCAAAAAAGACCGGCTAATCAGATAATCGAAAAAATGATTAAAGAGAATAAGTTTCTCTTTTTTAAAAAAGAGGGTAATAGAAAATAATCTGAAATATCTTTTTAATGAATGGATCATTTAAGAAAGGTCAACAGACTTTGGGTGATGTTCACCGCAGCTTCTCCATCTCCGTGTAGTTCCTGGTATTCAGGTAATGGAAAACCCAGCAACTTCATGGTTGAATTAATAATATCCTCCTTATGTGCATCAGCACAAACGCCATATCCCGAATCAATGATCTCTGACCATTCCGTTTCCTCCCGAAGGATCACACTTGGTTTACGTAAAAAGTAGGCTTCCTTTTGCAATCCCCCTGAATCTGTAATAACAATCCTGGAATGATGCAGATAAAATAAATTCTGGAAATAAGACAACGGTTCGGTGATCACAATATTCGGATGCTGTGAGATCTTACCATACATGTATTGAAATTCGGGATGCTTTAAACGTTCAGATGTTCTGGGGTGCAAGGGCATTAGGATCTTATATTTATATACATCTGCCAGTGAATGAAGCGCCGATATAATATCATTGAGTCGTTCAACATTGTCGGTATTAAAATCGCGATGAATGGTACAGAAAATATAGTTATTGGACTCCAGACCAAATTTAAGCTCGGTGTTTGAGCTGTATTTATCGTGATAAAAAAGGATATTGTCGTACATCACATCACCCACATTCAGCATTAGGGGTTTATCGGCAGTAGGGCGGTTTTTGAATATTCCATCAATACCTTCCATATTGAGATTCTCGACAGCCTTATCCGTTGGGCAAAAAAGAAAAGTAGAAACATGATCGGTCATCCGGCGATTGATCTCCTCCGGCATTGACTTTTTATAGGATCTCAATCCAGCTTCCACATGTGCAACCGGGATGCCCATTTTTGCCGCAGTAAGTGCAGCAGCAACTGTTGAATTTGTATCGCCATAAACAAGCACACAATCTGGTTTTTCCGCAGAAAATATTTTCTCCAGTTCAATCATCATGTTTCCTGTCATCTCGGCATGCGAAACGCCACCTATTCCCAACTCGTGTTTCGGAGAAGGAATGGCCATTTCATCAAAGAAAATCTTTGACATATTTTCGTCATAATGCTGACCGGTATGAATGACTGTTTCTTCAATCTTATCGGAAAAATCGGAGGCAATACAACGGCTAATAGCCGCAGCTTTAATGAATTGAGGTCGTGCCCCTACAACCGTATAAATACGCAACATGGGGCTAAGGTACAATTTTCAACCATTTTACAGAAATGATAGATAGGTTAAATTTTCGTAACCCTTCCGGTGCCCGTTGGGGGCATCCTGGCCATTACACGAGGCTTTCCGGTCATACAAAAGAATTGAACGACAGGCCAAAAGACCATTAGCGCTTCTTTTTCCCTTTAGGTTTTATTGAATCATCCACCTTCAATGCCTCCTGCATGAGCTTATCAACTACATCAATCTCGATATCTTTTTCGGTTTGATAGTAAATGCCGGCTACTTGTTTTCGTTTTTTAAAGTCGAGGTGTTCGAGGTGTTGAGTAAATCTATTGGCATGAACAAAACAAAGTTCCACTCCACCATTTTTTTGTGTGCTTAAATACGCCATCCAGCGATTTCTGGTATAAAATGGAGTATTAAAATGAACTTTAGGGACTATATCGGGATAGGTAGACAGAATGTTATGTAAATATTGGAATATTTTTCCCTCTTCGGTTTCAGGGATTTTTTCCAGATATTCAAGAATATGCATTTACAAATATAAAATTTAAGACGGTTAGCTTCATTATACATCGAGGAGTGAGATAACAGGATTCCTAGAGAAGTCCCTCATCGGCAAAACTGAAATAGCTGTTATCCGTAAAGATCAGGTGATCTAAAATGGGAACATCCAATACTCTCCCTGCTTCCCTCAGTTTTTGAGTTAATTGTTTGTCGGCCTGGCTGGCTTCTTTATTTCCGCTTGGATGATTGTGAACCAATATAATCCCACAAGCCAGATTTTCAACCGCCATTTTAAAGATCATTCGTACATCAGCCACCGTACCACTCACACCACCAATGCTAATACGGTCTTTTTTGATGACCATATTGGCGCGGTTCAAAAACAACACCCAGAACTCTTCATGCGGAAGGTCGGATAATGAGGCATACATATAATCATACGCATCCTTGCTCGATCCTATTTTTGTTTTTTCCGGATTTTCCGTTTCTTTTCTCCTCCTTCCCAACTCCAAAGCTGCAAGAATAGTAATTGCTTTGGCCTCTCCAATTCCTTTGAACTTCATGAGGTCGTGAATGTTTTTTTTGCTCAGTTCGGCAAGATTGTGATCTACTGAGTCAAGTATTTGTTTCGAGAGTTCCACAGCAGAGGCCTCAGAGTTTCCGCTTCCAATTAATATAGCCACCAATTCTGCATTACTAAGTACGGATTTCCCTTTTAGCATGAGTTTCTCCCTGGGCTGATCTTCTTCACTCCAGTGCTTGATCGTTAATTTTGAAAGGGTATAATCACTCATCACAATTCTATTTTCGTTCAATTTCAACGGTGATCATTTCATTGATCGCTTTTTCTTTGTTCGACTCAATTTCGATAATGAGGTCATAGCCCTGGTATTGGATCTTATAATAACCGGTATTGTTATACAGGTTTTTCTTTAAAGATTTCTTCAACTCCTTTGTGATATAATTATTGCCGGATTCATCTTTCCAAATAATGGTAAGCACCCAAAACCGGTCATCAAAACCAACATATTGCGACAATCCATCTGCAGTTTTTTTATATTCCATCACATTCACCTTTTTATTCGCAGGCAATGCAGGAATGCCAATAGAAGCCATCGTCTGTTGCCAGATCACAGTGTCTACATTAAGCATGAGATAACCTAAAGAGTTGAGAGATGGTTTTAAAAAAGTTTCTTTGTTGATCTTCATGGTTTCAACCTGGGAATGCACAAATCCTAATCCGGTTAAACAAAGAAAAAACAAAACCATTCTTTTCATTAGAAATTGGGTTTGAGGGTATATTTCGAATAAAAGTCAACAATGATCTGAACTGCATCATCCGCGGAATCAACTACCTTAAACAAATTAAGATCTTGGGGAGAAACATTTTTCTCATCTTCGATCACGGAGGATTTGATCCAGTCGATGAGTCCTTTCCAATAGGAAGTACCTACCAAAACAATCGGGAATTTACCGATCTTCAACGTTTGAATCAGTGTAAGCGCCTCGAATAATTCATCCAATGTTCCGAAACCTCCGGGTAAAACAATAAAACCCTGGGAATATTTCACGAACATCACCTTACGTGCAAAGAAATAATCAAAATCAATATTTTTATCCGGATCAATATATGGATTCGAATGTTGTTCAAAAGGAAGATCAATGTTTAACCCAACTGACTTCCCACCGCCTGCTTTGGCTCCTTTGTTTCCGGCCTCCATAATACCTGGACCCCCACCAGTAATAATACCAAAACCCTGGGTGGTGAGTTTTTGGGCAATTTCAACCGCTAACTGGTAATAGGGATTCTCGGGTTTGGTTCTGGCACTTCCGAAAATAGTAACACATGGACCAATCTTCGACATTTTTTCGAAACCGTTCACAAATTCACCGATCATTTTAAAGATCACCCATGAATCGTTGGTCCTAATTTCTGTCCAGTCTTTTTCTTTAAACGCTTCAAATAACTTCTCCTCATTCGGATCACCATTAAAATTGTCTTTTGCCATATAGTTTGGAAAAATTGTGAATACAATATATAAAAAAATATGATCTTTTTGGGATCAGACCTTTTCTTTTATCTTCTTTACAACAAGTTCACGAGCCAGGAACTGTCCCGTATAATTGGTTTTTACCTTACTGAGTTCTTCAGGTGTTCCAGAGAACATTATTTTCCCGCCTTTATTACCTCCATCGGGTCCTATGTCGATCACATGATCGGCACACTTGATCACATCCATATTATGTTCGATCACCAGTACCGTGTTCCCCTTATCAACCAACCTGTTCAATACATCCAGTAATACTCTTACATCCTCGAAATGTAATCCGGTGGTAGGTTCATCTAATATATATAAAGTATTTCCTGTATCCTTCCGGTTCAATTCAGAAGCCAGTTTTACCCGTTGAGCCTCACCGCCTGACAACGTCGTGGAAGATTGACCAAGGGTTAAATATCCAAGACCGATCTCATTCAACACTTTTATTTTTTGAGTAATATATGGAATGGGGTCAAAGAATTCAGTGGCCTGTTCAATGGTCATATTCAATACATCCGAAATTGATTTTCCTTTATAACGTACTTCGAGTGTTTCACGGTTGTATCTTCTTCCGTTACAGGTTTCGCAGAGGACTTCCACATCCGGTAAAAAATTCATTTCGATCACTTTTAACCCGGCACCTCCACAGGTTTCACAACGTCCACCTTTCACATTGAACGAAAATCTTCCTGGACTATATCCTCTTATTTTTGCCTCGGGCAATTCGGCATACAATGCTCTGATATCGGTGAACACACCGGTATATGTAGCCGGATTTGATCTTGGAGTTCTTCCTATGGGTGATTGATCGATGCGAATGATCTTGTCTATTTCTTCAAAACCTTTTACCCGTTTAAATGGTAAGGAAGCCATTTCACTTACTTTATATAAAATCTTATTCAGTGTTGGAAAAAGCGTTTCATTGATCAAACTGGATTTTCCGCTGCCACTTACTCCACTCACCACAATAAACTTACCCAGTGGGATCTTTAGATCCACATTTTGTAAATTATGTCCGGATGCACCTAGCAATTCCAGGTCTCCCCCACTTCCTTTTCTCCGTGATTTGGGAACAGCAATCGTTTTTTCTCCATTCAAAAATTTCGCTGTTTCCGAATTTTGTTTTAAAAAATCAGCAGGGGTCCCCTGGGCCACAACTTTACCCCCATGTACGCCAGCCCCCGGACCTATATCCACAATATAATCCGAAGCCAGCATCATATCTTTATCATGTTCAACTACGATCACAGAATTACCGATGTCACGTAATTGTTTAAGTGCTTCGATGAGCTTGGAATTGTCTCGTTGATGCAATCCGATGCTGGGTTCATCCAGAATATACAGCACACCCACCAACTGGGAACCGATCTGCGTAGCAAGCCTGATCCGTTGGGCTTCTCCACCACTTAAACTTCGGGTAGGTCTTGAAAGTGCCAGATATTCCAACCCAACATTCAGAAGGAAGCTGATCCTTTTCCTGATCTCTTTTAATACCTCGACTGCAATTTTATTCTGAATGTCTGTTAATCTCTTTTCAATTCCGTTAAAAAAAGAATAAAGATCCGTAATATCAAGTTCGCTTATTTCCGAAATATTTTTTTTGTCGATCTTAAATTGTAAAGATTCTTTTTTTAACCGTGTGCCATTGCATTCAGGGCATTTAATTCTATCCATAAAACTATGCGCCCATTTCTCGATGTTCTTCGAACCTTCTTCCTGGAGCTGATTATTGATAAAGTTGGCAATCCCCTCAAAATCGATAGAAGTATGTGATCCGTCTTTTTCTTTTACATTCATAACCTCACTTGATCCGTAGAGGATAACATTGATCGCGTCTTCATCTATATCCTGAATAGGGTCGTCCAATTCAAATCCGTGTAATCTTCCAATGGCTTCAATTTGCCGGAAGATCCAATTGTCCTTGTAAGACCCAAGGGGGATGATCCCTCCTTTTTTGATGCTTTTTTTAGGATCGGGAATAATTTTCTTCAAATCCACTTCAAGTACGGTTCCTAATCCTGAACAACGTGGGCATGCACCATACGGAGAATTAAAGGAAAATAAATTCGGGGCAGGTTCATCATAACTAATCCCTGTTGTTGGGCACATTAAATGTCTGCTTAAATGACGTGGATTCTTCCCTTTTTTGTCAACCACCATCATACCGCCTTTTCCTTCTTTTAAGGCGGTAAGCACAGATCGTTTGAGTCTCGTATCATCTACTCCCTCCACTTCCAGTGTATCGATCACAATTTCCACATCGTGGATCTTGTATCGATCGAGTTTTAACCCATATGTAAGTTCTTTGATCTCTCCATCTATCCGAGCTTTTAGATAACCGAGTTTTCTGATCTTTTCGAATAGCTCCCTGTAATGTCCTTTTCTACCTTTTACAACTGGTGACAAAACATGGATCTCCTTTTTATGATAACTATCAACGATGATCTTTACAATCTGCTCATCGGTATACTTCACCATTTTTTCGCCAGTGTTATAGGAATAAGCTTCTCCGGCACGTGCATATAACAATCGGAGAAAATCGTAAATCTCGGTTATGGTACCTACGGTACTTCGGGGATTTTTGTTGGTGGTTTTTTGTTCGATGGAAACAACCGGACTGAGTCCTTTGATGCGATCTACATCAGGTCGCTCCATACCACCCAAAAACTGACGTGCATAGGCCGAAAAACTTTCGATATATCTTCTTTGGCCTTCGGCATAAATGGTATCGAAAGCCAGCGAGCTTTTTCCACTTCCGCTTAACCCGGTGATCACAACCAATTGATTCCTGGGGATTTTTACATCGATATCCCGGAGGTTGTTTTCCCTGGCACCATACACTTCTATAAACTCCGCTTTTTTACTCATGGCTTGCCTTTTTGCCAACTTATTTAGCAAACCCCTTTTTTGGGGCGGGCAAAGGTAGTGATTTTTGGCAGATTTTACAGCAGGAATAAATGATCATGCTTGCAAATAAAGTAACTAAAAAGGTTAAAAAAACTATTTCGAGTTTCTCTTACCTTAGAATGCTATATGGACCACCTCTATGAGTACAAGAAAAATCAAGAGTAAAACAATGGCTAAGATCCCCAGATAGGATGCAATGATCGAAAAGGCCTTCCATGGAAGTTGCTTACCGATAAAACCCATAATAGTGGCCGCAACAGCCAATATGAGTCCAATTACAAAATAGACCCATACGTTTCCATGCGCCATGCCAATGATCATGAATAGAGCCGCAATTCCGAAAGCCAAAGCCAGTGTGCCTACAATTAAACCGGCCACCCGGTCTCCTTCCATATTTTGATCATTGCCTTTTCCCAATTCAGCAGAAGGATGAACGATTGGTTGAAAGACGTCCACTTTTTTAGGAAAGAAAACTTTTATCATTTTCTCAGCAAGGGTTTCTTTGGTGGGATGTTTAAGTGTTTGATGAGTCGGGTTTAATGTGTCGATTGATCTATTTCCCGGTCTTTGAGGAGATTCCTTTTTTGTTTCAGAATTCACCGCGGCTATTTCCTGTAATGATACAGTTGATATAGCTTCTACTCTTACTCTTGGATGGTGATTTTTTCGTATTGAAAACTGATTGAAGCTACAGGAACATAAGCACAGTATAAGACCTGACAAAACCAGAAACAAACAAGGAGAAGTGTTTTTCATAACCCATAAATAAATGATGAAAGGTCACCAACTTCCGCCAATTAATATTTACAGGATTTTAGGAAAAAATTATATAATTACTAATGAATAAAAGCATTGTCTGGATGATTCTATAGTAACCCTAAAACCGTAAAGGTTATAAGCATCACCAGAAGTGCCACAACGGCAATAATACCGAGTATAAAACCGGCAATAGATAATCCTTTAAAGGGTAATCTTTTGCCAATGGCTCCTAACGCGATGGCAAGAACAGCCATTAACATTCCGATGGCAAAATAAACCAGAATATTACCCGTAGCCATGCCCAAAATCATAAATCCGGAGCCAATAGCCATGGCGAGTGATATGATACCTAGTATCAGACCTAAGATACGGTCACCATCCATAGAAGATTTGTTTCCTTTTGGTAACTTGTTTTTTTGCGGATGCAGAATTGGCCTGAGTGTGTCGTTCTTTTTAGGGAAGAAAATTTTTACCACCTTCTCCGAAAGGGTTGGTTTGGTTGGTTGAGTTTTTAAGATACTTGTTTCCTTTTTTGATTCAGTGAAATTTGGTGAAGGTGTATTTTTAACGGGTATAAAAACCGCTTCAGAATTCACGGGTTCAATGTCTATTTCCGAATGGTCTATATCCACTTTTACCCGGGAATGAAAATTTTTACGGGATGAGAATTGATTTACGGCACAGGAGGATAAACCCAATGCAATAACAACAAATAGAAAAAGAGACTTGAGGGTAGATGTCTTCATAATCAAATAGGTAGACAATAAATATAAAGCTTTTCTATCGATTCACAATAACCCTTGATACATAACTTCGGTTATTATGATAAATATGCAAAATATACTGGCCGTTTGTCAAATCACCAAGGTCAAGGTTAGCATAAACGGAACCATCCAAAAGTAATTTTTTAACCAGTATACCCATAACGGTAAATATCTGCACCTCGCAGCTACCCTCCAGGGAAATTGTTGTTATTCCATTGGAAGGATTTGGATAAACAAGTATTTTTTCTGATTCCCAATCTTCAATGCCAATCGTATTTATATTTTTTATGATCACGCCATTACCGCCTACCGCATACATTACCCGGTTATCCGGAGAAACATGAATATCCTTAAGTCCATCTGGTGTTGGACAGGCCATCGGATTCCAATTGATCCCACCATTCGTCGTTTGTAAAATGAGCTGGTTTCCCACGATATAACCATTCTGATCATCTGCAAAATAAATGGCGTTCAAATCATTGAGACCGGGTGTAGAAAAAACAAAACTCTGTCCGGCGTCCGTAGTCCTGTACATTTTACCTTCCAGCCCAACTGTCCAAATGGTATCCGGGGATTGCATCCATAATCCGGTAATATTTCCCGGGGTTCCCATTAGTTTAACCGCCCAGTTATTTCCACCGTCTGTTGTATAGATCATTTCGCCGGCATAGCCAACTGCCGCTCCGTAATTATTGTCGAGAAATTGAAGATCCAGCATGGTTTGTCCGGTGTTGCTCACCACATTGCTCCAATTATCTCCCATGTTAATAGATCTGATCAACATACCATCTTGTCCAATAGCATATACCATTCCATCAGGTCGTTTAGCGATCGAATACAACCATGCGGTAGTTTGCGACGGTTTGGCTGTCCAGTTGGCACCTCTATCGGTTGTTTTATACATGGCTCCATCATATCCACAAGCTAATCCAACGGAATCGTTCAAAAAAACCAAGTCATACAACCACTTCGTTTGTGTATTAGTTATTACATTCCAATCAACTCCACCATTGACCGTTTTTAAAAAAATGGATGAATTGATATTTCCACCTACTGCATAGCCCGTATCATAATTTGTAAAATATGTACTGTATAAATAGGTTGTTGTTGGGCTGTTCAACAGGAACCATTGAGCATTTGCATGCATCATACCAAGTCCCAGAAAAACTATTGAAAAGAATGCCTTTTTCATCCAGTTCCAAAATTACATTATTTATGCAGAAGAATGAAAAACAGAAGGAAAGGTTTATCCTAAAACGTCCCACAAGCTGGGTTTGAAGTATGGAGCTCCACTAATGGTAGTAGTTTAGTCTGTGTTTAGGGGCAGGATAGATGAAGGAATACCAGACCCCTGAATACAAGGCTACGGCTGCCTTTGGTGAACTCCAGAGGGTTCTCAGACTGCCTGCTTAATAAAGATTATTTGAGGATTTTTAACCTTTATCATCGATAAATATGGAGAAATTTGGCACATTATTAACTTTGCTCATTCTAAACTACTGATCAAATGAATAAAAATTTCTTAGCCCTCGGGTTTTTAGGTTCAGTTTCAATCGCCGGAGTATTGGCACAAGGTCCACAAATAAAATTCGAAGAATACGATTTACCCAATGGACTCCATGTTATTTTGCACGAAGATCATACCGTTCCGTTGGTTGCTGTAACCGTTAACTATCATGTAGGTTCGAAAAATGAAAATCCTGAAAGAACAGGCTTTGCTCATTTCTTTGAACACCTCATGTTTGAAGGATCACCAAATATTAAAAGAGGAGAATTCTTTAAATACATCAGCAATGCGGGTGGAGATAACAATGCTTATACCACACAGGACCAGACTTTTTATCATGAACTTTTACCCAGCAACCAACTTGAACTTGGGCTTTGGCTTGAGTCTGAAAGAATGTTGCATGCGCTGGTAGAAGATATTGGTGTAAATACTCAACGTGAAGTCGTAAAGGAAGAAAAAAGACTACGTGTGGATAATCAACCTTATGGCAGGTTCATCACAGAGATTTTTGTTCGTGCCTTTAAGGTACATCCATATCGCTGGGCACCTATTGGAAGTATGGATCACCTGAATGCTGCAGCACTTAGTGAGTTCATTGATTTCTATAAAACCTTTTATGTTCCTAACAACGCCGTTCTTTGTCTAACCGGTGATATCGATATTGCCAAAACAAAATTGTTAGTAGAGAAATATTTTAAAGATATTCCGAAGGGTACTAAAGAAATTCCTCGCCCAAAAGCTGATTCAGAACCACCTCTTGGGAAAGAAGTAAGAGATACCGTATATGATGAATTTATACAATTACCTGCTGTGATCTTTGCCTACAGGATTCCATCTTTGACCTCTCCTGATTATTATGCACTCCAAATGATGAGCTCGGTGTTGAGCGGTGGAGCAAGTTCCAGAATGAACAAGGAACTGGTAGATAAACAGCAAAAAGCATTACAGGCATTTTCTTTTTCTTATGCACTGGAAGATGCTGGATTGTTTATCTCCGCTGCGATCGTTGGAGCCGGTGTAGACGTAAATGAAATGGAAAAACTTATGCAGATAGAGGTTGATAGGATGAAGAATGAACTGATCTCTGAAACGGAATTCAACAAGATCAGGACGCAGATGGAAACCCAATCGGTAAGTGCCAACGAAGGAGTAATGGGGGTTGCCACCAATCTTTCGAATGCTTATGTTTTCAATAAAAACACCAATCTGGTCAATACCGAACTCGATAATTATTTGAAAGTAACCAGGGATGATATTAAACGGGTAGCCAGCCAATATCTCGTAAAAGAAAACCGGGTTGTATTATTTTATATGGCTGGAAAAAAAACAAGCGGACAATAGATGTTATTAAATAGAAAACATATGAAAAAATTTATTTGCAGTACTGTATTGGCATTTTTGGTAATTACGAATTATGCCCAGGTTGACAGATCCAAAGCTCCTGAGGCTGGTCCTGCTCCTAAAATCACTTTAGGTAAATATGAATCCTTCACCTTGAAAAATGGATTGAAAGTGATTGTGGTAGAAAACCATAAACTCCCAAAAGTATCTTACTCTTTGGTGGTGGATGCAGATCCAACACTGGAAGGCAATAAAGCTGGTTATGTAAGCATGTTTGGAGAAATGCTGGGTCGGGGAACCAAAACACGAACCAAAATTCAGATTGATGAAGAAGCGGATCTGATCGGTGCCACATTAAATCCGAATGCGGGTGGTATTTATGCTGGTTGCTTAAAAAAATACAATGAAAAATTACTTGAGCTAATGTCAGACATTATTCTCAATCCTTCATTTCCACAAGAAGAATTCGACAAAGTGGTAAAGCGCACCAGGGATGGACTTGAAACGGTTAAAACAGACGTCGGTGCCATTGCAGCCAACCTCACCGCCACCACGGTATATGGGAAAAACCACCCATATGGTGATGTTGAAACGGATAGTACTGTATCGAATATCACCTTGCAGGACCTGAAGGACTACTATGCTAAAAACTTTATGCCGAATGTTTCTTATATCGCCATTGTAGGTGATATAACGAAAGCCGAAGCGCAACCACTTATGGAAAAATACTTTGGGGGATGGGTAAAAGGAACACCCGCTAAAGTAAAACTTACCAATCCAACTCCTCCTGCAAATCCTGAGATCATCATGAATGACCGGGCAGGTAGCAAACAGACTACCTTAAGATTTGTATATCCCGTACAAAATACTGTTGGTGGAGAGGATTATTTAAAAGTACGTTTATTAAATACCATTTTGGGTGGCGGTGCAACCGGAAGATTATTTATGACACTCAGAGAAAAACATGGGTATACTTATGGTGCTTATAGCTCTATTAGTGCTGATGAAAATGTGGGTCAGTTTACAGCATCTGCAGATGTTAGAACAGAGGTTACGGATAGTGCGATCTACCAGTTTATTTCTGAATTCAATAAAATTTCTACCGGTGGAGTAACAGTTCCTGAATTGCAGTCGGCCAAAAACGAATTGACTGGTTCTTTCGCCATCGGGTTGGAAGACCCTCAAACGGTCGCCAGGTTTGCCATCAATATTGATATGTATAAGCTGCCAAAAGATTATTATGAAAATTATTTAACCAACCTCAATGCGGTAACCATTGAAGATGTAAACGCTGCGGCGGTTAAATATGTGCTCCCTTTTAATTATCATATCATTGTTGTAGGTGATAGAGCCGCTATAGAAAAGAAGATTTTGAAATATGATACGGATAAAAAGATCACTTTCCTGGATCCTTTTGGATATCCTGCCCCTGAATTAAAAGCAGTGCCCGAAGGTGTAACTGCTCAAACCGTAATGGACAACTATATCGCCGCTGTTGGTGGAAAAGATGCGATCTCCAAAATTAAGGATGCAACTGCTACGGGTAAAGTAAGTGCCATGTTTGGCCAAATGGAATATAAACAGATCAATAAATATCCTAATAAGCAATATATTTCGTTCACAATCCCTAGTATGGGTTCACAGGAAATTATATTCAACGGAACAGCCGGAAAATCTGCGGGACTTGGTGGAGATTATGCCTACGACGAAAAAATGGTGAAGGATGCGAATGCGGATGCCATGTTTGCGTATGAACTGGATCTGACAACAGCCGGAATGCAGGCTACTTTATTAGGTATCGATTTGGTAGAGGGAAAAGATGCTTATAAGATAGAATTCATTTATCCGAGCGGCAAGAAATCGTATTCCTGGTACAGCACAAAAAATAACCTGAAGATACGTACCTTAACCATTGAAGAAACAAATGGAGAACAAAGCGAACAGATCTTTGTTTATAGTGACTATAAAGATGCAGGCGGGGTGCTTTACCCATACTACGTAAAAACTCCAAACGGTGATCTCGTCATTGAGAAGATTGACGTGAATACCAACGTAAGTGATGATGCGTTTAAAATAAAATAAGACTGAATAAATGAAAAGTCAAGGGCAAAATGGGTTTCATTTTGCCCTTTTTCTTTGTGGGTCGGTGGACCCGGTCTATCCTTAGGCGCTTTCGGCAGGGTTTTTGTATATTTGCCCTAAACCAATTTCAAAAACCATGAAAAATTTTACTTTGATCCTTTTCTCTCTGCTGATTGGTACAGCCGTAATGGCACAAAAGGATATTCCCTGCACAGATTTTAAGATAATTCTGGACGATGCGCTGGCTAAACATCATGATGACAAGGGAGTAAAAATCGGGACGAATGAATACACCGGTATCACCGAATATAAATACCATGTAGATTTCCCATGGGCTGCAGCCGTTGCCATTAAAGAGATGGAATTTGAAGATGGAAAGATCAAAAGCTGGGGTGAGATCCTTGCCTACCAGGTAAATAATAAAGACTCAGCCATTGCATATGCTGAACATGTAAAGCTGGAGCTGAAGGACTGTTTTAAATACGGTGTAGATAAAACCGACAAAGCTGGTACCGAAGGACGTGACTTTAGCTTTGTGTTTATGATCCACAATCAATCGAGCTGGACTGATATTGAGCTTTTCGTCAACCATACCGGGGAAGAATATCACGTTTATATTATTTTCTAAAACGAAGAAGACAGTAGCGACCGACTATTGTTAGTCGACCAATTATACCCGTATTTTGCTACCTTTGCCGGAAAATTATATTTCACCATGGCTCTCAAATGCGGCATCGTAGGCCTGCCAAACGTAGGTAAATCCACTTTATTCAACTGCTTATCAAATGCAAAGGCACAGGCTGCTAACTTTCCCTTTTGTACTATAGAACCTAACCTGGGTACCATTATTGTTCCGGATGTTCGCCTTAATAAACTGGCAGATCTGGTAAAACCGCAGAATATATTACCCACCACAGTAGAAATTGTAGACATTGCCGGTTTGGTAAAAGGAGCCAGTAAAGGAGAAGGATTGGGCAACCAGTTTTTAGGGAATATCCGCGAATGTCATGCGATTATTCATGTGATGAGATGTTTTGAAGATGAAAATATCGTGCATGTAGAAGGTTCGGTAAATCCGATCCGGGATAAAGAGATCATTGATATTGAACTTCAGTTAAAAGACCTCGAGGCAGTAGAAAAAGGAATAGGAAAGGTAGAGAAGATGGCTAAGGTAGGCGCAGATAAAGAAGCCAAAAAGAAGTTTGAAAATTTTTCCATTCTCAAAGGTATTCTCTTACAAGGGAAATCTGCCCGTGAGGCAAAATTCTCACCGGAAGACTGGGAATCAGGGAGAGAACTGGGTTTGCTTACGGCAAAGCCAATCATTTATGTATGTAATGTAGATGAAAAATCGGCCAAAACAGGAAATCATTTTTCAGATGCTGTGAAAGAGTCCGTAAAAAATGAAGGCGCAGAAGTATTAGTCATTGCTGTTGGAATTGAAGCAGAGATTGCCCAGTTGGAATCCTTCGAAGAAAGAAAAATGTTTCTGGACGATCTGGGTCTCAAGGAAGCAGGTGTAAGCCAACTCATCCAGGCGGCTTACAGGATCCTGAACTTGCAGACATATTTCACGGCCGGTGTAAAAGAAGTACGTGCATGGACCATCGAAAAAGGGATGACAGCACCCCAGGCAGCTGGTGTTATCCATACTGATTTTGAAAAAGGATTTATCCGCGCAGAGGTAATTGGTTACGATGATTATATTACCCTGGGTTCTGAGACCGCCGCTAAAGAAGCCGGCAAAATGCGGGTTGAAGGAAAGGAATATATTGTAAAGGATGGAGATGTAATGCATTTCCGGTTCAACGTATAATATTCTACTCTTTTTGCTGCGTTTCCCGCTTCCCAATCGGCCGGGAAGTCGTGGCCCGTTAAATTTTTTTAAGCTTTTTAATGCTTTGTGCGGGAGCCCCCTGTCGCTCTGCCCGCAGCTAAAAAGCTATGTAAAAAAATTAACAGCGCTGCCCGCTCTAATCAGGCGCAGAAATGGCCATACGAACCCAATAAAAAAACCGTTATCTTTAGCACATTCAAAACACCTTATATGAAAAATATCACGTTAGCTTTTTTATCACTTATTACCATGGGATTATATGCCCAGAACGGATACTGGCAACAAAGAGTGGAATATTCTATTGATGCTACCCTGAATGATAAAAAGGCAACCCTAACCGGAAAAGAAAAACTTACTTATTTCAACAATTCACCTGATGATCTGAAAGAGATCTATTTCCATTTATACTGGAATGCATTTAAGATTGGCAGTCATGCTATGCAACATGCCAGAGAAGGCGGCGAAGAAGAAGCCCTAAAAAAACTGGATAGCTTAAAGAAAAGTGATGAGGGTTTTATTAAAATAACCTCGGTTAAGGTGAATGGCGTGGCTTATACACCTATCATTTTTGAATCCATTGCACAGATCAAACTAAATGAGGTTATCAAGGCTGGAAGCTCGGCTATCATAGAAGTGGACTTTGAATCACTCATTCCTTCCTGTATTAATCGCTCTGGAAAGAATAATCCGGCTGGTACTGATTTTTCAATGAGCCAATGGTATCCTAAACTGTGCCGGTATGATAAACAGGGTTGGCATACGGATCAATACCTTGGAAAAGAATTTGCGGGCACCTTTGGTAAATATGATGTATCCATTACCTGCAGCAAAGACCTCGTGGTAGCAGGAACGGGTGTACTTCAAAATAAAAAATATAAAGAAACAGGTTGGGAAAGCACTACGGGTAATCCTGATATTGACAAGAACAAACAAACCGTTTGGAAATTTACAGCCGATAATGTACATGATTTTGCCTGGGCTGCCGAGGATACCTGGTATTACAGTACCCTCAAAATTGATGATATCGACTTTCATTTCTTTTATCATAACAACGAAACGTACAAACCAGCATGGACCACATTGATCCTTTTCTGGGCCGATGCTTATGAGATCTGTAAAAAAGAATTCGGTGTATATCCATATCCCCAATTCTCATTTATTCAGGCCGGCGAAGGTTATATGGAATATCCTATGTGTACTTTGCTGGAAGGTGGTCGTGAAGATTTTTTTAGTACCGCCTGTCACGAATTCATGCATAATTTTTTCTATGGAATTTATGGAACCGACGAAAATCTTCACCACTGGATGGATGAAGGATTAACTTCATACGCAGAAGCACGGTTATCCACGGCTATCACCAATGATTTCGCAAACCCGGCTACTGAAGCAGGACTCATCTATAAATGGGTAAGAACACAATTTGCTGAGGAACCTATTTCTACTTCCGCCAATTTTTTCGGAGCCGAATACGCTTATTATAATTCTGCTTACTATAAGGGTCAGCTTTTCCCTGAACTGATCAGGTATATGATTGGTGACAGTGTAATGCGGGCCGGTTTTGCCAACTATTATAAGAACTGGAAATTCAAACATCCCGAACCAAATGATTTTGTAAAGAACTTCGAGGATGTAAGTGGAATGGAACTTACCTGGTTCCAGAACTATTGGCTGAATACAACCAAAACCGTTGATCTGGGTATCGACAGTCTTACCTTTAAAGGATCTGACGCGATGCTCGTGTTCAGCAATAAAGGTGTTCCATTACCAGTAGAGTTTACTGCAGAGATGAAAGACGGTTCCAAAAAATATTTCTATATTCCAATCGATCTTACCAATAATCCAAAAACCAATTTCATGCGTCCAACCACGGTCCTTCCCTATTGGTCGGCCTCGGAAAAGAAATACAGAGTATTGGTAAAAGATCTCAAAAAAGGGACGGTTAAAAATATTACCATCGATACCGATGCTTTTCTGCCTGATATGAAGCCGAACAACAACGTATTTATCCCACAGGAATAACGTATGAAAAAAGTGATCCTTTTATTTTTTATTGTGGCAGTAGCTAGCTGCGGGACCAAAAAGAAAAAAATCCTTCCACCCGAAACAGAAATTACGGTGGAGAATGCCGGTCAGGTAACTTCGTTTGAGAACACCCCGGAATCTGTGGTGATGTATTATTTTGCTTCTAGGATTCGTAAAGATCAGGATTGGGAAAAAGTTTGTATCCCTACGGATAAAAGATCCGATAGGATGGTTCGACAACTTAAGGATCACGGTGAATGGACCTTTAGTAAATACCATTTTGTAAGTAAAAAGGAATTTGAAAAAGATAAATGGTGGGTATTGTCTTATTTTGCAGTTTCTTTCAAGGGAGAGGAAGAAGACGGGGAAGATGAGGTAACCGTCGAATTAGTTGACGGGAAGTGGCTTATTACAGAAGTGCCAACCTAAATACTAACTAATCCTTAACGAACTTCTTCGTGGCTGTTTTACCACCTGCTACTATTGAAATAAAATATATGCCGGGTTTCAGGTCAGAAACGCTAAGCATTACATTGGTTCCACTTGTTACATTCATTGATCTTACCACTTTACCGTCTCCTGAATGCACTTTAATCATCTCAATTTCTCCCTCTGCCTGAATTTGAACAAATTGTGTGGCTGGATTAGGATAAACATTGAATTCAACTTCTTCATTTTCAACCCCAACATTTGAGAAACATAATAAATTTGTTCCCATTAGCGGAGCGCTTTGAGAAATCGCATTAGAATTCAGGATAACACGAGTTGCCGGAACAACCGTAAATGGATTTGTAATCGATAATTCCGAAATATCTTTTACAGTAATAGTTGGTTGAAACCCGGTGAAGTTAAAACATGAATTCAACGCCCTGTCGGCATTAAGGGAATATAGTTGATAGCTTGTACCAGACAAATATAAATCGAAAAGATCATTTTGTTCTCTGAATTTTATAATATTCAGGCTATCGCTTTGATATTTCCTGGCCCAAACAAC
>JANWKQ010000138.1 GCA_025451295.1 Flavobacteriales bacterium
AGCTTTATAACTTCCTGAAAAGGCGTTTTTATGAGAATATTAAATATCCACGGTACGAAAAAGAATTAATAAAATCCAAAGGCATTGGATCGAAGAAAATTGTAATTGGTTCTGCTGCAAAATTTCAAAAGGGTTGGATCCCCACCGACATCTCCTATCTTAACATTTTGGAAGAAAGCGACTGGAATAAACTATTCAATAAGAATAGTATAGATGCGATTATGGCCGAACATGTGTGGGAGCATTTAAGTTATGAGGATGGCAAGAGAGGTCTTCAATTTTGTTACGAATTTCTCAAACATAAAGGGCATGTACGAATTGCTGTTCCTGACTCCTTGTCGACTGATGAAAAATATATCAATTGGGTAAAGCCGGGCGGTAATGGTCCAGGCGCAACAGATCATAAAATGTTTTATAATTATAAAACATTAAGCAAACTTTTAGTAGAATGCAAATTCAGACCCGTTTTAAGAGAATATTATAACGAAGATGGTAGTTTCATCTATAACAAATGGGAAAAAGCCGATGGCTATATTAGCAGATCGCTTCTTCACGATAAAAGAAACAAGGGCGGAACAATCGGTTATAGTTCTCTTATAGTGGATGGCTATAAAGATTAAATGGTTTCTTTACGTGAAGTATTGACTATTAAAACCAATTACTATTGATTTCGATTGAAAGCAATCTCGCACCCATTGCATTATTTACGTATAAACGATTAGATACACTTAAATCTACTGTTGAATCACTTAAAAAAAACTCACTAGCCCTCAACAGTATCCTGTATATTTTTTCGGATAGCGCAAAATCAAGCTCCGATATTGAACAAGTCAGGTTAGTCAGAGAATATTTGAGAACCATTCAGGGTTTTAAAGAAATTCATATTGAAGAAGCAGGTCAAAACAAGGGACTGGCAACATCAATAATATCCGGCGTCAATAATATTCTTAAGGTTCATGATAAAATAATTGTTCTGGAAGATGATTTGCTTCTTGCTACTAATTTCCTGGATTTTATGAATCAATCGCTTTCTCAATACAAGAACAGCAAAGATGTTTTTTCGATTTCAGGCTTTTCGTTCGATTTCACTGTCCCAGCCGATTATTATTTTGATGGTTATTTTTTAACTCGTGGCTGGTCGTGGGGTTGGGCGACATGGAAAGACAGATGGGAACCCATTGACTGGCAAATAAAGGATTACCCGGAATTCAGTAACAATAAACAATTAAAAAAGGAATTTTCGAAAGGAGGCTCAGACCTGAATTCGATGTTGAAAAAGCAAATAGAAGGTAAACTGGATTCATGGGCTATCAGATGGTTTTACAGTCAGTTTAGAAAAGGAGGCCTTACCTATTATCCGGTAATTTCGAAGGTTTCGAATGAAGGATTTGACAGAAATGCTACCCACACTAAATCATTTCAAAGTCGCTTTCAGACCAGGTTAGATCGTAACAATAAAACCAAATTCACCCATCTGGAAAAAATTGAGAAATCGAATTTTTTTCAATCTCAGTTACAAAATAAAATGGGACTTATTTCAAGAAGTATCTCTAAAATCGAAACTTCAATAAATTATCTGTTTAACCGATGATGGGAGAGTTGATATTGTTTCTAAAAAAAGTCCGGATACTTTTATTGAAAAATACGATTTGGAGAAAATACAGTATTGGTCCGTCTTTTCATGCAGGCGCCAGGGTGCGTATTTGGGCAAAGAGGAAATTGGTAATCGGATCCCATTTTTATATTGGTAGGGATTCCCAGATTGAGGCAAATTGTATCATCGGCAATTATGTAATTTTTGGCAATAAAGTAGCCATTGTGGGAAAATATGATCATCATTTCCTTCAGTTGGGGACACCCATCCGACTTGCCTCCCAGATCCGGGATGCAGACTACATGTGGAAGGGACTCGATGAGATAACAATCATTGAAGACGATGTATGGGTTGGATATGGTTCCATTATCATGAGCGGAGTAAAGATCGGAACCGGCAGCATCATTGCTGCAGGATCGCTTGTGACAAAGGATGTGGAACCCTGGTCCATATACGGAGGGAACCCTGCAAAGAAAATAAAAGCCCGGTTTGACAATGAAGAAGATCTGGTCAAACATAAGCAACTGATGGTTCAAAACCATTCGCAAAAACCCTGAATACCAACATTTCTTTGCCTTTGTCCTGATCAACCTACTATCCCAAAAGGACGTGGTACTATTTTTTATATATCCTTCGAAAAAACTGCTGCTATCCGGTTTCGGGTATGCATGCACCGACCTTATCCTCGGATGATATTCCAATCCTAGAAAATCCAGTCAAATCAGACCGGATTCTTGCTGAATTCAAAATCCATTTCTAAGACCTTTCTTATTGCATTTGTTTCATTTCATTTCGGGTTCAAAACATGAACCGGATTAAATCTTAGTAAAACTGGATCGACCATGATTAACGCTCAACAAACATGTGGTTTAGACATTACGCTTGGGTCCTACCCCACCCTGGTGCAAAAGGTGATCGGAATGGCGAAAAAAGGTAATTCTTCAAATGTGTGCATCGCCAATGTGCACATGCTGGTAGAGGCCTATAATAACAAAGCCTTCCGGTCGGATATCAACAGGTCGGAAGTAATTACCGCAGACGGCAAACCCCTTACCTGGGCTTTGCGGCTATTGTACGGCATCAGGCAGGAAAGAATTGCAGGCATGGATCTACTCCCCGATCTGCTTGCGGAAGCTGCAACCAACAAGCTCCCTGTATATTTTTATGGTGGGACCGAAGCTCTTATGGAAAAGACAAAAAAATATATGTCGGTACATTATCCCGACCTGATCCTGGCTGGTGTAACCAGTCCTCCTTTCCGGGATTTATCAGCCGAAGAAGAAGCCCTGGCGATAGAAAAGATCAATAGTTCTGGTGCAAGAATGGTGTTTGTTATCCTGGGATGCCCCAAACAGGAAAAGTGGATGGCAAAAATGAAACAGAAGATCAATGCTGTCATGATCGGTGTCGGTGGTGCTTTACCCGTATTGCTCGGACTTCAAAAAAGAGCCCCAAAATGGATGCAGAACAGCGGCCTCGAATGGTTGTTCCGTCTTCACCAGGAACCTCGCAGACTTTTTAAGAGATATGCGTATACCAATACTTTATTCATATGGTTGTTATTGAAAGAGTATTTCCGTATCCGGATTTTCCGACAATCAACTCCACACGCAGGCTAGAATTTTCTATTAGTTATTTCACATCTTTTTTATGAACCATCGATTTTTTCAACTACTTAGATTAACATTCGTTACATCTGACCTGTTGTCGATCAATTTTGCAATTGCATTTGCTATTCTATGGTACCCTGCCAATGTACCCGGCACCTATGTATTGCAATACTACCATCTCGGCCTATTTCTCAACCTTGGATGGATTGTTGTTTCATTGTTTACCAGTCTATACCAAGGAAAGTCGATGGGTTCGTTTGAACATTTTTCCAGGAAGACGATGAATACTTTTATTTTTTTCCTGGGACTTGTAATGTTGTACTTGTATTTTAACCAGCAAATTGAAATCTCCCGCATTTTCATTTCTACTGTACTCGTATTGACCTGCGTATTGCTGATCATGAACAGGATATTGTACCTGGCATTGTTTCAGTTTTTCCGGAATAAAGATTACCTGATGCGGAAGGTGATGATCATCGGCTACAACGATATGGCAAAAAAACTTGCCTGTTACCTGGAGGAAGATGCTGTTAAAACAGAAATCGTTGGTTTTTGTGAAGACATCAGGAATGTGAAAGAACTTTCAAATTATCCGATTGTAAATGGTTTGCATAAGGTGATAGAACATTCAAAGGAAAACCAGGTGACCGAAATCTATTCAACCATTGCACCTGAACAGAACATCAATATTTACCATTTGATGCAGGAGGCTGATGAAGCCTGTATTCGTTTCAAGGTGGTACCCGATCTCGATCTCTTTGTGAGAAAACCCGTTCACATCGATTACCTCGGAGAAATTCCTGTTCTCTCACTTCGCCACGAACCATTGGATGATATCGGTAACCGCATTCGCAAACGCATTTATGACGTGATCATCAGTACACTCGTTATCATCTTTATTCTTTCCTGGATGATTCCACTGATTGGATTGCTGATCAAACTGACTTCCCGTGGTCCAATATTCTTTATACAGCAAAGAAGCGGAAAAGACAATAAACCATTCCCCTGCCTTAAATTCAGAAGCATGCGTATGAACAACGACGCACACGTACGGCAGGCTACTCGGAATGATGAACGGGTAACACCATTTGGAGCCTTTCTTCGCAGAACCAACCTTGATGAATTTCCACAATTCATCAATGTATTTCTAAGCCAGATGAGTGTTGTAGGACCACGTCCTCATATGTTGAAACATACACATGAATACAGCAAACTAATCAGCCAGTATATGGTACGCCAGTTTCTTAAACCCGGCATAACAGGATGGGCGCAGGTGAATGGTTGCAGAGGTGAAACACGTGAGGTTGGTGATATGGCACTGCGCGTAAAGAACGACTTGTGGTATATGGAGAAATGGAGTCTGTGGCTCGATACAAAAATTATTCTACTTACCTTACTGATGTTCTTCAAGGGACAGAAAAATGCATACTAACTAATAGTTTCCTGGTTTTTAGTGAAGCGATTAAATTATCAACCGAATAGCTTTACATAGAGGTTCTTTGTCCTTAGTTCTAAGTTCTCAGAATTTTATGCGAATAGCTTTACTTTTACCGATCAGTTCTAAGAATTAAAAACTAAGAACTAAGAATTTCTTTTGTATTCATGTTAAGCTATTTTAAGAAGATCCGTCAAAGTACCGTTGCGAGAAATTTTTCCTATGTCACTGTTGGAAGCATTATCGCACAGTCGATCAACCTCATCGCACTGATTAAAATTGGCGAATTTTTCCGACCCGACACTTATGGTAACTATACATATTTGCTTGTTCAGGGTCAAATGATCTTTACCATCGGGGAACTGGGACTGCGAACAATCGTCATCCGCACCATTGCCCGTGATAAAACAACTACGAACCATCTTGTATACACTGTCCTGATTCTCCGGCTCTTTGCTGTACTCCTTTTTTCGGTAATCTATCTTCTTTACAACTACTCTTCCGGTGATCTTTCTGCCATCCACCTGCTCCTTTTATTTCTGTTCGCCATTTCCTATTGTATTACTAATTTATTTGAATCAGTGTTCTGGGGACACCAACGCATGCTGGAGCCTGCACTGATCAATATATTGACCA
>JANWKQ010000139.1 GCA_025451295.1 Flavobacteriales bacterium
GTACAAAAAAGTCAAACTCAGGGTGTATTAATCGTAAATCGTATTTCGTAAATTCAAAATCGTTACCTATCTTTGCTAACTAAATTCCAAATGGAAAACAAAGTTTTACTTGATTCGGAACTTTTCACCATCACCATTAACCGACTTTGTTACCAATTAATAGAAAATCATACCAGTTTTGAGCATACGGTGATCATTGGTGTTCAACCTCGCGGAATTTATTTATCAAAAAGAATTCATGAACGTTTATCGGAAATAACCGGAACCCAATCGATTCAACATGGGATTCTCGATATAACATTCCATCGGGATGATTTTAGAAGAAGAGATGAAATGCTGGTTCCCAGCTCTACAGAAATTGAATTTGTGATTGAAGACAAAAATGTAGTCCTGGTAGACGATGTATTGTACACCGGCAGAACCATTCGGGCAGCATTGGATGCCATCCTAGCTTTTGGAAGACCCAGAAATGTAGAATTATTGGTGCTCATCGACCGGAAATTCAGCCGGGAGCTGCCGGTACAGGCCGATTATATTGGCACATCGGTGGATGCGATCACCGGCCAGAAAGTAAAAGTAAAGTGGAAAGAAAATGATGGAAAAGATGAGGTACTTCTCATTCAATCCGAGAACAAGAATAAATAAACGATTTGTAAGGACGGACGATTATCCGTCCCCAGAAAATAAAAATGGAAAACAAAAAAGAACAACTGAGTACACGTCATCTCTTAGGGATCAAAGGTCTTGAAAAAACGGATCTTGAACTCATCCTTCAGACCGCAGACACTTTTAAGGAGATCATTAATCGTCCGATAAAAAAAGTTCCTTCGCTGCGTGATGTAACGGTTGCCAATATGTTCTTCGAAAATTCTACCCGTACAAGGTTATCGTTTGAACTCGCAGAAAAAAGACTCAGCGCCGATATCGTGAATTTTTCTGCCTCAAGTTCTTCAGTAAGCAAAGGAGAAACCCTCATCGACACGGCAAACAACATCCTGGCCATGAAAGTGGACATTATTGTGATGCGACACAGTGCACCCGGAGCAGCGGTTTTCCTGGCGGGACAGCTAAAAAACTATCCAAAAAGTTCGCATGCGCAAATCATCAATGCTGGAGACGGAACACATGAGCATCCAACCCAGGCCTTGCTGGATGCCTTTTCTATCAAGGAAAAGCTGGGTGATATTGCCGGAAAAAAAGTGGTGATTGTTGGGGATATTATGCATTCGAGAGTGGCTTTGAGCAATATCTTCAGCCTTCAAATGTTGGGAGCCGTAGTAATGGTTTGCGGACCTACTACCCTGATCCCCAAATATGTAAACAGTCTTGGGATCAAAGTTGAACATAACCTCCGGAAGGCATTGGAATGGTGTGATGTTGCCAATATGCTCAGGATCCAGCTTGAAAGACAATCTCTCAAATATTTCCCGAGCCTTCGGGAATACTCTATGCAGTACGGACTTGACAAAAAAATCCTGGATGGATTGTCAAAAAAGATCGTTGTAATGCACCCTGGGCCTATCAACCGCGGGGTTGAAATTACCTCTGATGTGGCAGACAGTGAACATAGCATTATCCTCGATCAGGTTGAAAATGGCGTGGCAGTAAGGATGGCTATTTTGTACCTGCTGGCCGGCAAATCATAATTTTTTTACTACATTTGCCTAAAACAGGGTAAGTATGAGCTCTTTTAGTACAGCAAAGAAAGATAATTATAGCGCGATCTCCTGTGCTGTTGAAAAATTAGACAGCACCGTTTCACCCGATCTCAAGGCGGAAATTGTATTCCTGAATGGAAGGGGAGAAAAAAATATGGTGATTGACCTCAGTGGGGTAAAATATATCGACTCAAGCGGGTTGAGTGCTATTTTAGTTGCCAACAGACTTTGTAAAGGAACTGGAGGCGTTTTAGTGATCACCGGAATTTCTGAATCAGTAATGAAACTGATCACCATTTCTCAATTAGATACGGTTATCAATATCATCCAGAATCAAAAAGAGATCGAGGATTTTATCATCATGGAAAGCATCGAGAATGATTTACTAGGTGGTGAAGAAGAAAAAAGCGAATAAAAAACATTTCATATAAAATTACGAAGGCTGTCTGATTGGATGGCCTTTTTTTATGCTCCACAGATTTCTTTTTTTGCTCCGCTTCGCTTCGCAAAAATTGTTTCCCGCAGATTTGCGCTGATTTGCGCAGAAATTTTTCTTTGTCTCTGATACATTTTCGCTGATGAGGCGCCATGGCGCCTCGCATCTGCGTAAATAAGCAGCCGAACGGATCATCGTAGAAGCGATATCAGCAAATTCAGTGTAAATCTGCGCAAATCTGCGGGAAATAAAACAGCTGCGAAGCAGGCAGTCTAATCCTTCACACACCTCACCGCCAGACCCGTTCCGGGAGGAATCGTATTTCGAAATACATTATTTTTATTCGGACTCAGACTTCTAATCAAAGGATTGGATCCTGTTTCCTGGGTTGCACTCCACCAGTTCCGATAATACCCTAAACCAATAAAAGTGCCTTCATGATCACGATATCCACCGGCCACTGCACAAAATCCATACAGGTTTTTTCCATCTTCTGTAAAAGATGCTTTTCTCATTTTTTTTCCTGCGACATCCGCTCCACCCATATAATTTATAAGAAGTGTCCACTCGCTGTCTGCCGGTACATGCCATCCTTCGGGTGCAAGTCCACGTGGATCATTTACAGCAAACCAATTGTAAAGCTTTCCATATTTTCTACCGTTCGTTTTTTCATTTTCATATTGACACCAGGCAGGTTGTTGTTGCTCACTGGCTTTTTTCCATTCGTCCTTGGTTCTTGCTTCGGGGATTTGGTCCCCATTTCTAAAGGTGGTTACATCCAGGTTACGAAGCTGCCATTCCTGCTGGTTGAATTGATAGCTGTTGGGGAGTGGTGTTGGCTCATCACAACCCTGTAAGAGGATAAATAGAAAAAGTATGTAGGAGAGTTTTTTCAAAATGCAGAAATGAAATATAAATATAACGATTTCAGCAAAAGAAGAGCAGCAGGAAAAGGATTCACGTCGATTAATGAGGAGATTCCCACTTACGTGGGAATGACGATTTCATTATTGAGGGGCAAAGGATCAACAATTGTTGATCCTTTGCCCCTCGTTTTTTGAGGTCATTCCCGCGAAAGCGGGAATCTCCAGCAATAGAATAAGGAACCACCCACTCTACTCCTCATCAATCACACTTTCTTCTTTCACCTTCATTTTCCTTTTGGATTCATCCAGGTAATTGATGTGCTTCTTCCCAAATATATATTCAAAACAGATCTTCACATCACCATTCGGATGTCGGCTCGACATGTTAAACCCATATACATAATCAGTTCCAAGCAATGCAGCAGGAGAAGGAGCCAACGCCAGATTCAGGTCAAACTCCACACCCAGCAATATTCTTTCGGCAATCTTTCTGGAATATCTGAATCCAATTGTTCCTCCCAATCCAAACCTTGGTTGGGTGTATTTGTAATTATTCGTGCCGTAAATGGTTGTTTCGGTTATATCAGCCGTAGTAGAAAGTATAAAGACAAATCCGATTTTCATCGAAAGAAAGTTTCGCTTCAGATGGAATAGTTTAATATTCGTATGTAATGGAATATAAATATTACCTGTTTTCGTAGTTCCTGTTCTTTCAGGACTGAATGCATCTGCACCTTGCCGCCAATAAGAATTATTGACAAAAAATCCGAGACCGGTTCCTATCTGTAATTTATCAAATACAATATTTAATCCTATTTCGCCCATTGGGCTGGGGTCTGAATAATTATGATAAAATGGATAATCGTAAACAACACCCAACTTGGTAAACAACCCAAACGCTACCTTGGCTGTATCCTCTGTATAACGTACGTATTGAGAAAATCCATTGATAGATAAAAAACACAGGACTAAAAAAAGGGATATCCGCTTGAGTAAAGACATGGATAAAGGTAAGATTTTATTGACGGGTGACGATTGACGAATGACGAGTATTTGGGTATAACGAACGTCGTTACATATTGTTGATTGTTGAATTATCACTGAGTTTGGCTTGAGAGCAGCATCCGGAGGCACCGCCGGATGGAATCGTCATTCGTCATTCGTCAATCGTCATTCGTCAATCGTCATTCGTCAATTCAGAACTTCCCGTTACTTTGAACCTGCCGGAATTTTTCTCTTCGGTATTCCAGATAACCGGCTCGTTTTCGGCCGAAGAAATATTCGATACCGATCTGCAAGGTATTATTGGGATAATAGCTGTTATAATAACTTCCCGTATTGCTATAAGCGGGAACTAACGTAAAGTTGATATCCGTCTGAAAGGTGAATAAAAGGCGATCTGTGATCCTTCTGCTATATTGTAAACCGATGGAAGTGGAAAAACCAACACCCCGTTGTGGTTGTACAGTATAACTGCTAACGGTGCGATTGGTATACATGGTATCCACTGCGTTTACAGAAAAAGTGCGGATATACGGAATAAAACTTAACCGTAGATGAAGAATATTTTTTCGAATGTTCAGGATCTGTGCACCACCGGAAATTGGGAAACACAAGAGATGTTCTGTTCTGGTGGTATTGATGGAACCTGTTTTTTCATTGGCAATAACGGCATAATATCCGGCTCCGATCCCAAGCTGGGCTTTTCCGACAGAAATGTTCAGTCCTATTTCACCAATGGGATTCACCAGGTGGGTGGTTGAATTTCCAATAGGCTGAAACTTGGGATAGTAAAAGTTGATGCCTGTCCGTGCATACAGACTTAAAGACGTATGGCTGGTATCAGCCCGGGAACGGTATTGGGCCTGTAAGCAATGATTACAAAAGGCGGTAATAATAATAAACAGACCAATGGTAAATGTCCATTTCATATGAGCTGGATAAGCGGCGAACTAAAATACCAAATTAAGTCCGATTGGACAAAATTAGGAGGGGTGATTTTTTGGGGACATGAGATCATCTTCATAATGAAACCCTCCATAAAATTTGAACTAATTTCTCATGATGAAAAATGATATTTTAATGACAAGTACACCTATATAAACACTTTAATATCAAACAAATAGAAGATATCAGCACTTAAAGTGAATTCATCCAATATAGTATGCATACATAACTCAATAAAAAAATCTATATTTGAGAACTAAATCAAACATAACACACGCATGAAAAAACTATTACTTTTTGCAGTATCAATCGTTTTTGTTGGGCTTACAAATGCTCAGGATTGTACCTCTTCCATCAATTTGGGAGCTAACACAGTTGGACTTAACCCAAACCCACCCGTTGGTTCTATCTTTGGTGTGGCTTATGATGAAGTGAACACGCTGGTTATTCCTGGCCGGGTTGATAATACCCTTACCGTGCCTCCAGGAGATTCCATCAACTTATGTGCTATTGAAATCCTGAATGTAATAGGAATGCCAGGTGGTTATACTTATGATCTTTGGGCTTTCCACAGTGGTTCTCCAACTTCTAATTATGATGTAATTGCACAGGCTGTTGATACGATCCACATATTTACAACACCTATTACACGTGTATGTATTCGCTTAAAAAATCCAACACCTCCAATGTCATCCAATGGAACCGATGGAATGCCATTTAAGGATTCAGTGAACATTAAAGTAGCCGTAGGTGCCTGGGCCGATCTTTTTGGTTGCAGCTCTTTGGTAGGTGCCGGTGGTACTGATACTTTCGACATTAATCTTTGTATTCGGGATTATGATGATACCGGTATCGAAGATGAAACAGGAAGCTCATTTACTGTTCATGCGAATTATCCAAACCCTGCGAATGATGTTACTTATTTAAGCTTTACAACGCCAACAACAGGAGAAGTAACGGTGAATGTATATGATGCAGTAGGAAGAAATGTAAGAAGTATTACAGGTACGTCAAATCCAGGTAAAAATGGATTGGGTATTTCTACCGCTGATCTGAGACCAGGTGTATATATGTATAGTATTACATTTGGAAACAAAACCATCAGCAAGAAGTTGATCGTAAACAGATAGTACAACATAATTCTATAATAAAAAGCGCAATCGGAAATGGTTGCGCTTTTTTTGTGGCAGTCGTTTGCGCTACGCTGCGCTTGCTGGTTCTTTTTTTCTCCCGCAGATTTGCGCAGATTTTCGCTGACTTATTTTTTTGCTTCATTTACGCCGATGGAGTCGCTGGCGACTCCTCTGCGTAAATGAAGCATCCGGATGGTTTTGCGTA
>JANWKQ010000140.1 GCA_025451295.1 Flavobacteriales bacterium
CGCCTGCAGGATCAAGAATGGCCGGTGGATTCCATATTGAAAATGGAGAAATCATCAGGCCTTCTCAATATTCAGTAAAATATTATGGGGAAAAAGTAGTTTTTCAAAAAATAACCCATTTATCAACCACCGAATTCAGAGAAGAATTCCATAGAGAACTCAAACCCATGAAAGATGCTCCCTTTAAATGTGGTCTCCATACCTATAACCGATTGGGGGATTTTGAAGTGGTAGATCTTAAAAGAATGCAATCGGATTATGTGGCCTTTAAATCGCAGCTTTCATAAATGGGATATAAAGCCAATATAGTCACTTCGCTTACTACCCGTTTCATCGGAGCCTTTGTAACCCTCGGGATGTCTATCATTACCGCCCGGGAATTAGGGACTGAAAAGCTCGGAGAAATTAGTCTGGTTGTATTAGCTATTGCCATTGCGATGTTGGTAGGTGGTGTGCTGAGTGGTCCGCCCCTGGTTTATTTTACGCCCCGGAAAAGCATTAAACATTTGTTGCTTCCGGCTTATATAGCCAATGTAGTTTCTTCTCTGCTGGTTTGTTTTCTGCTCTCGTTATTTGAATTATTTGATCCACAATACCTGGGCTATGCTATTTTGATCAGTTTGTTACAGGCATTTTACAGTACTCATTTTTATATTCTCCTCGGACTCGAAAAACTCAATCCTTATAATTTTATTGGGATCATACAGGTAATTGTTGCTATTTCAGGAGTGGCAATCCTGGTTTATGGGTTTAATATTCGTGATCCATCAGCCTATTTTATTGCCCAGGCCATTTCTTATCTGGTGGGATTTTTATTCACGATCCCTTTTATGCGACAGTCATCTTATTCAGATCCGAATTCTGGTTATACAAATGTGGTAAAGGATATTTTGAAGTATGGCTTGATCATGCAAGTGGCCAGTATATTTCAGCAACTTAACTATCGACTCAGTTATTATGTGATCCATTGGCAATTAGGTGATGCAAAACTGGGAATTTTTGCATTGACTATGCAAATCGCCGAAGGAGTATTATTGGTGAGTCGAAGTATATCCGTTGTCTTGTTTTCTAAGATCGCTAATCTCACTGAAAAAAGTAACATCGTGGATAAAACCACCAGCACACTCAAATTTACCTATATATCCACCTTTTTATTTTTAGTGCTTTTGTTGGTTTTACCTGTCTCTGTTTATGAAATGGTCTTTAGCAAGAACTTCAGTGAAACCAAGATCATCTTATGGTATATTGCCCCGGGTATTCTTTTTCTGGCGATCCAGACCATTCTCAGCTCCTATTTCAGTTCAGTGGGTAAGGTTCATGTAAATGCAATCGGCAGCCTGGCCGGACTCATTGTGATTGGGTTGATTGTTTGGCCTTTAACCATGCTGATGGATCTGAAGGGTGGGGCCATTGCGAATGTGATCTCCTATTTTGTTTCATTAGTGGTGGCGCTGGTTTACTTTGTTTTCATAGAAAAGAATCCAGCATCCTCCTTATTGATTGGCGGGAAGGATGTAAAAACCTATACCAAAATTTTTTCTTCTAAGTAAAACTGCCTAACTTTATGGTATGTTTTTAAAGCGGCTTTTATATTATCTCAATCCACTCACCTTATTCAGAAAAGGTGAAAAGTTCAATGCCAAAAATGCGAACATAAAACTCATGCATGGGATCAACCGCATTTCCATTTTTATGTTCTTGGCTTGTATGATCATTTTAGTGATAAGATTGATCAGAGGATAAAATTTCCGATACAACAACGGCTGCACGGATGGAGTGTCATCCATTGACGAATGACGAGTATTCGGGTATAGACGAACGTCGCTGCTTAACTACGAATAACTTACAATTATGTAGCTTCCGGAGGCATCCGCCGAATGGAATCGTCATTCGTCATTCGTAAATCGTCAATACTTATTTTCCTCCCACTACCAACTCCACCAAATCCTCTTTCTTAAAATAGGTATTTACCATTTTTAAAATATCATCCGACGTGGTTGACATGATCCTGGAAATATACTTTTGATAAAAGTGTTTATGAAGGTTTCGGAGAACCAGGGTTTTGATCTTGTCGGACTGATTGAAAGGTCCATCGATGGACTTAATGAAATTTCCCAGTATATAGTTTTTTACCACCTCCAGCTCTTGTTCAGATACCGGTTCGGTAGCAAGCTTATCGATCTCCTTATATGTTTCTTCAATAGCACTTGTGGTTACATCCTTTCCAACTTCCGTCGCTATCATCCACATGCCATTCGTTTCAAAAGAAACAAGCCCGGAACCAATACCATAGGTATACCCTTTTTCTTCCCGAATATTCTTCATGAGCCTGGATCCAAAATAACCACCGAGAATCGTATTGGCTACACTTAAAGCAGGATAGTCCGGGTGCTCAACTGTAACCATCGGACGACCTATTCTGAAGGCGGACTGGATAGCTCCCGGTTGCTCAATAAAATGTTGACCCACAGGTACCGGTAAAAAAGGAAGTTCCGGGAATGATATTTTTTTTCCGTTCAATACATTCAATGAGTTCGCCAGGATCTGTTTTGAATCTGATCCTACCTGCCCAGTCACAAAAACAACGGGAATCTGTTGTACATAAAATTCCTGATACCAGGCCTCTACTTCATGGCGGTTCAGCTGGGAAAAATGTTCCATGTATAGAGGCTTACCATATGGATGATCCTTAAAGATCAATCCTGTAAATTCGTTGCGGCAAACAAACTCTACTTTTTTAAGGCTATCTTCGAAACGGGCTTTCCTGTTTTTTAAATATACATCAAATTCATGTTGCGAATAGGTAGATTCACAGATCACCTCCATGAGAACGGGAAGAAGACTTCGTAAATGTTTATCGGATGCGAACAAGCTAAGACCCGAATAGTCGCGTGAAGATTCACGCTGAATATAGGCTCCATAAAAATCAAATGCTTCATTTACCTGTAATGAAGTTTTGGTTTTGGTCCCTTCTCCGAGCAGATCGTTGGTAGAGGATGACAGAAGATTTTTGCTTTCGAAAATATTTCCGGCTTTATACAATACATCAATCCGACAGACATCCTGCTTGCCTCCTTCTATATAGTATATCTCTACCCCATTGGATAAAACAACTTTTTCAGGCTCGAGCAGATCGAAACTATAATTGTGGGATATTTTCGGTTCTAATGTTCTGTTCATCATTTCTTTTTTGCGTAGTACTCCAATACGGAACATTTGTCCTTGGTAAACACCTGTTGGGCTATTTCCTGTATCTTTTCTTTCGTAACAGTTCGGTAACTATCCATTTCTGTATTGATCTTGTTAGCATCACCCAACAATTCGTTATAAGAGAGTTTCATGGCAATGTTCAGAATATTCATCAGGGAGAATTTCTCCTGGGTCTCCATCTTGTTCTTTATCTTTTCCAACTCTTTATCCTCAACTCCCCCGATCTTTAATTCTTCCAGTACTTCCCAGATCGCTTTTTCCCCATCCTGCATCGTGAATTTTTTATCCAGGTTACCACTCACCACGATGAGTCCGGTATCAAGGCTACCCATCACATAAGCACCGACCTCCGTAAATATTTGTTTTTCTTTGATCAGCTTTTGATAAAGCCGCGAGGTTTTACCTGTGCTTAATATATCTGTTATAAGATCATAAACCGGATAATCAGGATGGTTTCTTTCGGGCATATGAAAGGAAAGGGTGACCATATCGGCAGGGACTTCTCTTTCTACCACCATTCTTCGTTCTTCCGTTTGTGCAGGTTCTTTCGGTAAATTTCTTTGCGGTACGGTTCGTTTTGGAATTCCTCCAAACCATTTTTGAGCCAGTTCTTTGATCTGGTCAACGGTAACATTACCTGCCACCACCAGATTCGCATTGTTGGGAGCATAGTGTGTAAAAAAGAAATTCCTTACATCTTCCAAGCTTGCATCTTCAATATGTTTGATCTCCTTCCCAATGGTTGGCCATAAATATGGATGTTTTTTATAGACGAGGGGTCTGATGAGCAACCATGCATCCCCATAAGGTTGGTTCAGATAACGCTGCTTATATTCTTCAATCACCACCTTCTTTTGCACATCCAGTTTTTCCTGAAGAAAGGCGAGTTCCAGCATTCGATCACTTTCCAGCCAGAAGCCGGTCTCAATATTTTGCGCTGGAACGGTGAGATAATAATTCGTAATATCATTTGAGGTAAATGCATTATTGGAACCACCGGCTTTTTGAAGTGGACCATCATAGTTCGGGATATTCTTCGATCCTTCGAACATAAGATGTTCGAATAAATGGGCAAATCCGGTCATGCTTTCATCCTCATCCCTTGCACCTACATCATAGAGTATATTCATGACGGCCATGGGTGTACTTTTATCCTCGTGCACCAAAACAACCAAACCATTCTCTAAAACAAATCTTTCGTAATTAACCATACAGTTTTTATTTGGCCTTGGCTGGACACGTAATAATGTATCCTTTCTAGCCGGCTTTTAATCCACTTACTGTTTTTTGATACTCATCCCACAGATCTTTCAATATCATTTCAGCAGGCTTAATATCCCTGATCATACCACTCACCTGCCCTATTTCCAATTCTCCTTCTTCCAGGTCGCCTTCAAACATTCCTTTTTTTGACCGGGCTCTGCCTAACAAGGTCTGAAGTTCCTCGACTGATGCACAATTCTTATAAGCCGCCTCCACATCATGATAAAATTTATTCTTAATGAGGCGCACTGGTGTTAGCTCTTTTAAGGTAAGCAACGTCCCCCCTTCTTCAGTTTTTAAGATCGTATTTTTAAAATTCTCATGTCCGCTGCTTTCAGTAGAGGCCGCAAAGCGGCTTCCTACCTGGACCGCTTCTGCCCCAAGTGCAAAGGCAGCTGCCATTTGTCGTCCGCTTCCAATGCCGCCAGCGGCTATCACGGGTATGTTAACGGCATCACAAACCAATGGGATCAATACCATTGTAGTGGTTTCTTCGCGACCATTATGACCCCCTGCCTCAAAACCTTCTGCAACCACGGCATCCACACCTGCATCCTCCGACTTCTTCGCAAATTTCGCCGAGCTTACCACATGGATCACTTTTATTCCATGTGATTTTAATTTTTCAGTCCATGTTTTAGGATTACCGGCACTTGAAAAAACAATCGGTACTTTTTCCTCGAGAATAATATCGATATGCTGATCCACTTGTGGATAGATCAATGGAATATTCACCGCAAAATTATTCTTCGTAGCTGCTTTGCACTTTTGAATATGGCCTCTTAATACATCAGGATACATGGAACCTGAACCAATGATACCCAGGCCGCCAGCGTTGCTAACAGCACTTGCCAGTTCCCATCCGCTGCACCATATCATTCCCGCCTGGATAATGGGATATTGTATATTGAGCAAACTGCAAACCCGGTTATTGGTCATAAAAATCTTTGTACAAGTATAAGAAAAAGACTTAAGACGTAGGAACCAGAAGTTCGGCCTTTTGAGATTTATACAATTTGGGCGGCTGTACCGGTATTGCGCTGTATCTTTTAATTGCTTTAAATGTCCTTGCGTCCAATTGGAGATACGTGCCATGGCACGTCTGTACTAACAATCCAATTATGCCCATCGGATAATCAATTAAAAGGATGCTGCTTCTCCCAATAGTTATCGGGACCGGGGCCGCTAGATACAAATTAAAGGGTTTCCGTATCTTTATCACATGTCTGCAAAGAAGATCATCCTGGTTTCGGTAGTCCTTACAATTCTATTTTTTATAATAGGAGGTTTGATTACCCCCTGGTTTACGAATTACATGATCCATTATTTTGCCGCCATTGCCCAAACAGATATAATTGTGTCGACCGTTAGGGACATCCGAATTAGGATGCTTATCCTTACAACCATTTCTTTGGCCCTGGTGCCTGTTCTTGTCATGTGTGTTTTATTGGTCATAAAAAAATTTAAGCACAGAACCATTCGGAACTGGGATTATTTCTTTCATTTTGCCATTGTTTTATCTGCTTATTTATTCGGAGCCTATTGTAAGTTCTATGCGATCCGGTTTACGATTGAAAAGGTGATGAATGTTAAAACAGACTACAAAGTGGATCATATCCCGTTGGTTCTTTCCTATCTCCGCATTTACGACTGGGCCTTTTATGCAAGTCTCCTGGCAGCGGTACTTATTGTGCTGTCAACCAAAAAGCGAAAAGCCCGGATTCTTTGATTCTTTTTTCCGATCCGTTTGGGGTCGCATTCACCGATAATCATCTTTTTTTGTTCTGAACCTTATAAATCAGGGGTCGTAACATTGCAGTAGATACAAACAAATTAAAAGGATTATGAAAAAATATATCTACCTATTATCAGTATTGTTTTCAACCTCGATCTTCGCTCAAAGAAGCGTGGAAACCCCCATTGATCTTGTACCGTTCAGCTCCAACCATACTATTAGGTCTTCATTCATTAATCATCCCTTGGTTATTCATTGCTGTTGTTATCTTAGATCTGGTGATTCTGATAATGGGAATTATCAAAAGACTGGGTTCGGCACTGGCCTCGAAGGCCATAATTTTATCGAAAACCCGGCCATCATTTATCCTAATCCGGTAAAAGATGTGATCAATATCAAGTCCACAGATCCAATTACGGTAATCGAGATCCTGAACATGCAGGGCCAGGTGGACAAAACTCTCAATCCAAGAAATGAACAAATGGATGTTTCCGATCTACCCGCCGGCACTTATTTCGCCAGGATTTATTTTGAAGGGAAGAAAGATGTACAGGTGGAGAAGATATTGATTGTGAAGTAATCCATTCTTTAATTAACTATTATGAGAAAAATTTTACCAGCCTGCTGGCTAATGGGTATTTCATTTACCTACGGCCAAACCTCTGCTACATTTGATGCCAACCAGATCCGAACGGTCATTTCCAATGTGAATAGTCTATTTTGGGACCTAAACTCTCAACCGGTTTATTATTTTCCGGCTGATTCGGGCACAACCACACTATTTGTGGCTAACCTTTGGGTAACAGGAAAAGATGTATCAACCGATAGTTTAAAGGGATTTGCGGATCGCTATCATTCCGGAGGATCAGATTCATGGCCGGGCCCTTTAACCATTGATGGGAATGCTTATGTTAGTTCTGTTGTATCCAATGACTATGACAAAGTATGGAAGGTTACGGAGACTATGATCAATGATTTTATTGTGGAATACAATGCGGGCAATGTAACCAATCTTAGCTATCCCGTTCCACCGGATATCCTCACCTGGCCTATTCATGGTCCTGTGGGTTATTCCCAGCAGCTTTCACCTTTTTTTGATAATAATTCCGATGGTTTTTATGATCCATACGATGGAGACTATCCAATCATCAAAGGAACCCAAATGCTTAGATGGATATTTAATGACAACCTTGGAGTACATCAGGAAAATCCTGGCCCTCCCATTCAAATGGAGGTGCATGCCAATTTCTATGGCTGCCAGGGACTCAACTCTTCAGATCCATTAGATCGAACTACTTTTTTAGAGTACACATTGATCAACAGGTCATCCGCAGATTATGACAGTGTTTACATTGGATTAAATGCAGATGCTGATATTGGTGGATCAATTGATGATTACATCAGGTCAAACGTAGCCGCCAATTCAATTCAGTTTTACAATGCGGATCTTTATGATAACCCATATGCAGGTTCTGCCGCTTATTTGGGAAATCCTCCTGTACAATCCATATCATTACTTGAAGTTTCTGGTGTTTCCACTCAACCACTCATGGGTGGGTTTATGTATTACAACAATTCTGGAGGACCTACAGGTGATCCTGCAAATATGCACGATATCAATAATTATTTGCAAAGTAGATGGAAAGATAACAGCCATCTAACTTTTGGAGGGAACGGTTTTGGTGGAATTCTACCTGCAAAATATTTATATCCGGGTGCCAGTGACCCAACCTATATCGGAACCAATGGTGTTGCTACATCATTTTACTGGAAAGAAGAAGATACAGATGGAGGCGGCATGATGAATTTTGCAGGAGATAGAAGAGGGATCATCAGTACCGGACCTTTCAATTTTCCATCCAATAGTGAAATGACACTTACATTTGCATTGATCACCACTCAGGATTCAACCCTTTCGACTGAATCATTGCTTCAAAAGAATATAGATGAAGTTACCACCATCACCAATGCGTATATTGCACAGGCATTACCCTGCCAGCATCAATACATAGGTGTTGAAAAAAATGAAATCAATCAGGTTGCTGTTTTTCCAAATCCTGCCAGCGACATGGTTATTATTCAATCTTCTTATCCAGTTACCAAAATAGAACTCATGAATGCAAACGGTAGCCTTATAAAAACCATGTACTCCACAAACCAATTGTTGGTTAGTGAAGTTGCAACCGGGGCTTATATTGCTAAAATCTACTTTGAAGATCAGAATCAAATGCAGGTAAAAAAGATTTTGATCATCAGATAAAGGCACTTCAGCCTTCTAATGATTTTTAAAAATACGGGTTAACCATGAATTCTCAACACGTGGTAATGTAGAAATTTGTTGTAACCAATTTAACCATTCAATCATGAAAAAATATATATTCTTTTGTTTAGTTCCTGTTTATTCTTTTTGCAATATCTATTCTCAAACTGCTACCCTGGATAATACGTTTGGAAGTGGTGGACTGGTGATCACAAATATCAATGATCGAAATGATGGTGAAGCTGATTTGAAAGTTCAACCCGACGGAAAAATCCTCCAACTCGGTTATTCATATGATAGTCTTACATTTAAAATGATTCTGATCAGGTATAATATAGATGGGAGTATTGATACAACATTCGGAAACCAGGGATTCGTTGATGGGTATATAATAGACTCAACTATGAGCGCAAATTCGTTGGTTCTCCAAAATGATGGAAAGATCCTGGTTACCGGAGCCGCAAAGTTTAATACAACCTATCAGGCGGCTATTATGCGATTTAATGCTGATGGATCCCCCGACAATAGTTTTGATTCTGATGGAATAAAAATTTTTCCTGCGGGCCTTGCTAACAGCGAATTTTTATTCCTGCTCATTCAACCCGATGACAAGATAGTAGCGGTAGGTGATGCGGATGACAGTTTAGGGACTTACCAGGACTATGCGATAGCACGTTTTCATCCAGATGGGATGTTGGACAGTACCTTTGGCATCAATGGTATGGTAAAAACAATGATCAGCGCTTATTCGGATATTCCACATGATGCAATATTACAGAATGATGGAAAGATCGTTACGGTTTCATACAACATTAATTTTATTGTGGTAAGGTATAATAATGACGGGACCCTTGACAATAGTTTCGGAGTAAATGGAATAGCGGACCTTGCAGTCGGTTTTTATAATTGTTTTGCCTATGACCTGGAAATAAAATCAAATGGCCAAATACTTGTTTGTGGAACTATTGATGATCCATTCACCTCCTCTACTGATGTTGGCATAGTGCAATGTAATACCGACGGAAGTGTGGATCCTGGTTTTGGATCGGCCGGATTAGTAACTACTGATGTGGCTGGTAGCTTGTTTAACGATGGAGGGATGGATCTCTCAATCCTGGGTGATGGGAAATTATTGGTTGGCGGATATTCCTCATATGGAACCTACAAGGATTTTGTTCTTATAAGGTATACCGCAGATGGTTGGTTGGACAATTCCTTTAATGCAGGTGACGGAATGGTGGTGACGGAAATTCTCGGATACGATGACTATTGCCGATCCGTCGAAATTCAGGCAGACGGAAAAGTATTGATGGGTGGCAGTTCATATAACGGTAGTAACTATGATATGAGCATGATCCGGTTTACTTCAGATCTTTTAAGCACTGATCCATCTATTTTAGCTGATCAAACAAACCTATATCCGAATCCTGCTACAAGAGAAATAACAATCGAAGCTCCTTATAAAGTAGAAAAGGTCGAAATCTTTAATCTGCAAGGACAATTGGTATCTATAAAAAATCCTGATCAAAATAATCAGATTGATATCAGTGAAATTTCCAATGGACATTATTTAACCCGGATCTATTTGGAACATACCAACGAAATTCAAATCAAGAAATTGATCATCAACCGATAAAACCCTTCCAAATCGTTAAAAAAATAACCCTGAATAGTTAAAATGCATATATTAGAGGAAAATATTTTCTCTTGGAACAGGAAGATCGTCTCAAAAAACAAATAGATCAAATGGGTAGGGTGCTTGGTAAGATCCTGGCTGATTTCTTAGGTATCAAAAACCAGGGTGAAGCTTCCGTATCCATTGATATTGTTCATGAATCCCTCCAATCCGAATTAGACCTTAATTTAGACGAAATGCTGTCATGGCCCAAAGATGGATTTGTGCAAAAGCTGGTGGATGAAAGAAAGTTCAGCGAAGCACATCTGGAAATTCTGGCGGATATATTCTATAGTATCCAGCATGATATTACCGAGACAAAAAAGCAAAAATTACTCGAAAGGACCTTTTTAATATATCAATACCTGGATTCAAAAGGTGCCTCCTATTCCTTTACAAGACACGAAAGACTGATCAAACTGAAGATGTTTTTGAATTAGGGGAAGGAGATTCCCGCTTTTGCAGGAATGACGGCGTTAAATCTTTATAATCGTCAATCGTAATTCGTCAATCGTCAATTTTTATGGGTGTTCGCCTACAGTAACAGTCGATGACCCATACACTGTTATCGTTGATTTAATAAAATCCGAAGCTTCTGCTTTATAAATATTATCCACGTATTTCTGCGGATTACGATCAATATAAGGGAACCAGGTGCTGTGGATCTGGATCATCACCCGATGTCCCTTTTTAAAGGTATGCAGGATATCCTGTAAGGCAATTTTTACTTCAGTTATTTCTCCCGGTATAAATGGTTCCGGGTTTTCAAAACTATTCCTGAATCTGCCTCTGAATACCTCACTTCTTACCAGCTGCTGATAACCCTGCAATTTGATATAATCGGCGTTATGCGGACAATCAGGTTCGTCATCCGGATATACATCAATCAGCTTCACAATAAAATCAGCATCCGTTCCGGTGATCGCAACAATCAACTTTGCCATGATCGGACCTGCAAGGGTTAAATCTTCCTCCAAAATATCCGTTTGGAAAGTAAGTACATCATTTCTCAAAGAAGCATGACGCTGGTCATCACTCATAAACGAACGTGGCGTAAAACCCAATCCTTCTGGTTCGGATACATAATGAACAGGATTTGCCGGATCGCTCAGATAAGAAAACGTCAATAGCTTATTCTCAGTTCCGTTGATATATAATTTTTTATCCATACCAAAGGTGAGACTTACCGGTGGAATATCTTTGGGTGGCCAAACATCAAATTTCTTCCATTCCTTTGTTCCGGTATCGAACATATAGGCTTCAGGCAAAGCTAAAGCGCCTTCACCTTTTAAATGGTAGGCAAAAAATGGTTTTTCAATTTCCCGTTGATAGAAAGTGGAAATACTATCTCCAAAACAAATATGATTATGAGTGGATAATCCTTCCTCATCCGCCCAGTCTCCATGTCCCCATGGACCCATAACGATTGTATTGGTAGCACCTGGTGAAGATGCTTCTATTGCTCTGTAAATATGCAATGGACCATACAGATCCTCTGCATCAAACCAGCCTCCAACGGTTAATACGGCAGGTTTAATATCGGTAAGATGCGGAAGGAGATTTCTTTTTTGCCAGAACTCATCATAATTGGGATGATCGACAATCTGCTGCCAGAAAAAATTATCATAATGGAATTTACTGGTAATGTTCTTTAAAGGTCCGAGTTTTAAATAGAAATCATATGCATTTGTAACAGGCAGACTATACATACGAAGAAGTTCATCAATAAACCAATCCTCACGAGTGGTTGATTTTTTCTGATAACCAAATACAGCAAACGCGGCCGTATAGCTTTCCAGATACGCACCGTTATGGTGAAAGTCATCAAAGAAAAAATCTGAAATGGGTGCTTGTGGGGCGCTAGCCTTTAAAGCCGGATGCGCATCAGGTAACGCTGCCGCAGAATAAAATCCCGGATAGGAAATTCCGAAGATCCCAACCTTCCCATTATTCCCTTTTATTTTTTTGATCAGCCAGTCAATCGTATCATAGGTATCAGAACTTTCATCAATGGCTGTTTTGTTATTCTTATCATTCCCGGTAATATTCGGCGTCATATTGTTAAACGTTCCTTCACTCATATAACGGCCTCTTACGTCCTGGAAAACGAGAATATAACCATCACGTACCAAAAAACTGGAAGGATGTCCATAGGTTTTATAATCCCCATAACCAGAGGCATTATAACAGGTTCGGTTCATCAGAATGGGATATTTTTTTGATTTATCCTTTGGAACATATACCACAGTGAATAATTTCACCCCGTCACGCATTGGTATTTTATATTCGTATTTCTGATAATGTTCACGCATCCAAATGGAATCCTGCACCTCGGTCTGTGCATCCAGAAAACAAATTGATCCAACAAGTACAACCAGCAATGATAGAATTCTTATTCTCAATTTTGAAAGATCCAGGTTTTTGAATTTCATAAAGTCATTATTTGATTAGGTATTTTATTAATCGCCTTCATAACGGGTCCAGGTTTCTGTTCTTCCCAATATTCCAAAACCGCAAATGCTTCCCCTCATATCGATGTGATCTGCGTCCAGAATGGTGATCTTACCACAATAGGTTTTACCATTGTTAGGATCATAGGCATTTCCTCCCTTAAAAACACCTTCGCCTTCATAACTAAAATCCTTTAATACCCGTAAGCCTAAAATGGGCACCGTACGCATGGTTTTATCTGGATTCTTGTCATCAAGATCCGGTCCGCTATTATCCTTTTCATTCGGATTTTCGAGCCAGGTAACCTTTCCGAAATACTTGCTGCCTATCTTTTCGATCTTTACGCGTGAATCACCTTTTTTTGGTATCCAGGTACCTAAAAGCATGTCCGCATCAAAAGTTTGGGCTGATAATTGAAAACCAAGGGATAAAGTAAAACAGAATAAAAAATATTTCATAGATCGCAATTGAGACATGACGAAAATAATATTTTAAGCAGCATTCACCAACGGGTGAGCAATGTTTACCGAAAGGATTAAGGTCATTTATTAATTATTATGAAATGCAAAAAAGCCCCTTGGTAAACCAAGGGGCTTTCATATTAACGGATCTTATAACAATTAATGATAACGAAGTTTAGTATCTACTAACAATGCATCCTCTTCTTTCATAAAGGGATTCAAGATCAGGATATCGGTAACTGAAATATTATAGGTCGCTGCAATTGCGTAAATATCATCACCTGGTTTTATGAGATGATATTTTTCTGCATTCGTAACAGTGATCTTATCACCATCCACAAACAGATTTACGTTTACAAGCTTGAGTTTTCTGGTTTCAAAATCAATAATGTATTCAGGATTGATTGGTATACCCTGGTAACGAACCTCAAAATGAAGATGGGCACCAAAAGAATGTCCGGTATTACCACCCAACCCGATAAAATCACCTGCCTGAACATAATCGCCAGGTTTTACATCGATCTTGCTTAAATGCGCATAATAAGTTTCAAGGCCATTTGGATGGCGAACAATAACTAAGTTTCCGTATGAGTTATTCCATGTAGCAAAACGAACCATTCCTTCAAAGGCTACTTTTACCTTATCACCTGTTTCAAGGTCAATGTCCATTCCATAGTGCATTTTTCTGCGACGATATCCGAAACCTGATGTAACCCTTCCTTCGAAAGGATGCACATAATCGCATGAATTATTGAAACCCAGGGTCAAAGAAACATTACGTGGACCGGTATAGCCTTCTGGCAACCAATAGTGAACAGTAGATGTATCGAAGTGAACATAATGGTCAGCAGCAGGGAATTCTCCATCATTGATCCCACCCCATGAAAATACTCTCATCGAGAAGGATGATAATGTAAAGAGGATCAACGCTGCAATTATGTATTTTCTCTTCGCCATTTAGTTAATCAGGTAAACCAGCTTTAAACCGGTGAACGGCAAAAATATACTTATAAATTAAAAATGCAATTTTTTTTGCTAGGAGTTAACAGAAATTTAGCAACCGATGAGAAACCCTTATTAACCGAGGGCTGTGGATAACTACGTTTTAATGATTTCCTAATAGATCCATCAATATCGCTACACTTACTGATAAATTAAGGGATTCAGGATGATTGTCGGCTTGCGTAGGTGTGATTGTCAAAGATTTCGAAGAGGCGTTTTTCCAAAAATCAGAAAGTCCATTTGATTCATTTCCAAATACAATACAGCAGGGTTTTGTTAAATGCACAGATCTTACATTTTCTCCTGTCATTCGAGTGCAATAAACCGGTATTCCCAGACTGTTTAGATTTTGTTTAAATTCCTCGTTATCAATAATATGAATTCGAACAGAGGCCAGTGAACCCATACTGGATTGAACCACTTTAGGACTGAATATTTCCACACTCCCTTTCGTAACGAAGAGATCATGGATCCCGAACCAATGCGCTGTACGGATGATGGTGCCTAAATTACCAGGATCATTCACATTGTCTAACAGGAATACGTAAGCGGTTTTTAATAAGTTAGGGTCGAACTCTACTACCGGTGTAGGAAAAACAGCGATTACTCCAGGAGGGGTAGATAGAAGGCTTAGTTTTTTATCCTGCACATTTGTGGTAGTATAATATTCGCAAAAAGCATGCGACTGTCCAAAATCCTTTAGATCCCATACTTCTGGATTATAGGCTATGAGTTGAGGGATCATTCCAAACTTCACCAGATCATTGATCACTTTCAATCCCTCGGCTATAAATACACCTTCCTCTTCCCTATTCTTCTTGAGATGAAGGGAGGTGATGTATTTCAGTTTGTTTTGAGATAATTCGGCCATGTAAAGTTTACGGTTTTATTTTGCGACGGACAATTGTCCGTCGTTACTATCGATAAAAAAATATTTTAACGGATAATATTCACTTCTCTTTCGAGCTCTATTCCAAACTTTGATTTTACATCTTGTAAAATATCTTCTGAAAGCTGATATATATCGCTTCCGTTTGCTCCCCCATAGTTTACCAGCACCAAAGCCTGATGGGCATGCACCCCGAAATTACCCATGCGTTTCCCTTTCCATCCGGCCTTTTCAATGAGCCAGCCTGCCGCTACTTTCACCGAACCATCTGCCTGTGGATATGCTGACATATCCGTATAACTGGACTTTAATTGCTCAAATGTTTTTGCAGAGATCACAGGATTTTTGAAAAAGCTTCCGGCATTCCCAATTTTAGCCGGATCAGGCAATTTGGAAGAACGAATGGCAATGACAGCATTACTTACATCTTTCATATCCGGAGCATTGATCCCCTGATCATTCAATTCATTTTCTATCGCACCATAAGAAGTATTCAGTGCCGGATTCTTTGAAAACCTAAAGGTTACACTTAGAATGATGAATTCATCCTTAGCCCTCGTCTTAAAAATACTTGACCTATAACCAAATTCACAATCCTGATTAGAAAATGTATGCAGCGTAAGATCATTTCTATTAATGGCCTCCAACTCGTAAAAAACATCCTTGATCTCCACACCGTAAGCACCAATGTTTTGCATGGGACCCGCTCCAACATTTCCCGGGATCAGAGAAAGGTTTTCCACACCTCCCAGGTTATTGTCTAAACAATATAAGACAAAATGATGCCAGTTCTCTCCTGCCCCGGCCTTTACATAACAATAATCTGGGTCTTCACCGATCTTCTCAATTCCCTTTAAGCCTACATGTAAACTCAATCCATCCCAATCCTTCAGTAAAAGAATATTGGACCCACCTCCCAGTACCAATAGTTTTTTATCTCGCGAAAAGGTTAGTCCTTCTTTTACATGTTCAACTGAAGTAGCATGTATCCAGTGTTGAGTAGTTGCATTAATGCCAAATGTATTGTAGGCTAACAGGGATTGATTGGAAAGAATATTCATGCTGATCAGGCTGCATGTTCTTTTTCAGAAACAGGAGATTCAACCAATTGCCTGGTTTTTTCGGCTGCTTCCGCGGCCGCATTTTTCTCCAGCATAATTTTATAGGGACTTCCAAAAAGCATGTACATCTTTCTGCGGAACCCTTTGGCAGCTTTCATGTCCTGGTAGATATCTATATATTCATGAAAGTTAATATAAAATGGGTTGGCCTTATTGGGAATGTTGGTGGTAAGTCCGTAGATCACTTTTTCACCTTCGGGTTCAAAAGTTCCAAATATGCGATCCCAGATAATAAAGGTGGCCGCATAGTTTTTATCGATGTATTGTTCCTGGGTTCCATGATGCACTCTGTGATTGGAAGGTGCCGCAAAAAAGAAATCGATGATGGGAAGTTTTTTAATGTATTCGGTATGCACCCAAAACTGGAATAATACCGCTATTTGGCTGCTCACAAAAAATACGTACGGATGAAATCCGCAAAGCATGGCGGGTACAAAAAACGGGGTCTTTAAATGTTGTACCCAGCTTAACCGGAAGGAAACCGCCAGATTATATTTTTCTCCACTATGATGCGCTACATGGGTAGCCCAGAGAAAACGAGATGCATGAGAACTCCTATGAGCCCAGTAACTACAAAAATCAAAAATAATATAGCAGGGAATAAAGGTCCACCAATTCAGTTCCATTCGCCATGGGACGGATTTCCAAATCCAAACCACTAACAATATAAGACCCATATTTACAAAGAAACTCACTAAAAGATTGCCCAGACCTACCAGAACAGAACCAATCGTCTCTTTGGTCTCATAGTACTTTCTTTCCTGGCGAAATGAAATAAAGACTTCGATGGCAGTAAATAAGACCATGGCCGGAACCGCAAACAGGATGATAGGTGGGGTACCGTCGTTGATTTTACCCAAATCGTAGGGTAAGCTATTCGGATCGGCGCCAAAAAAATTCAACAACATGCTCATGCAGTATAATAGCTAATAGTCTACAAATATACACATTATATCCTAGAACTCAAA
>JANWKQ010000141.1 GCA_025451295.1 Flavobacteriales bacterium
TATCTGCATCATCTGCTTTTGCCTTCCCAAAAAGCGCCAGTGCCACCATGATAGGTCCGATCGTGGTGCCAAAAGAGTTGACCCCTCCGGCCAGATTGAGCCGATGCGCCCCGGTTTTAGGTTCCCCTAAAGCAAGGGCAAAAGGATTGGCCGAGGTTTGTTGTAATGAGAATCCAAGTCCAATGACGAACAGGGCGATCAAAATCCCTGCAAAACTCCCAAAGTTAAATCCTGCCAGCATTAAAGCCGCACCGGCAACACTTATCAATAATCCATAAATGATCCCTGTTTTATAACCCCAATGATTCATGATCTCTTTACCCCGGATACTGGAAATGATGAAAAGCCCCAGAGCGCCCAGATAATACGCGCCATAAAAGGCAAAATCAATCAACTGGCTTTGGAACTGATCTAAGTCAAAATGTTTCTTGCAAAAAGGAATAAAAATCCCATTCCCGGCCGCGATAAAGCCCCAAAAGAAAAATACAGATATAAGTATAGGTAAAGATCTGTTATTCATCCAGTATAAAGCAAGATTGCCTAAAAGTAATCATATTTATAAAAGCGCCAAGACCCACCCTTGTTTTTGCAAAAATCTAAACAAACTAAAAGATATTAACATAATGCTTTGTCTGTTTATAACCATGTAATCCATGGTTTCAAATTTTCTACATTCGTCAACCAAATTTTTAGAACATGGGAGTATTGAATTTCGAACAAACAAGAATTGAAAAAATGTCGGTGCATTTTGTGGGTAACCGAACAGCCGGTGAACAATTGCAAATTACCGATAACCAGTTTCAGCTGAATGATGAAACATTATACGAAGCCCTTAAAAAATATTTTTTTAATCCATTCAAGGGAGAAACCTTTTATTGTTTCCAGGATATGAATGCCGCAACTGCCAAAATTGTTCAGCAGATCTTTGAGAAACCTGCTTCTTTCCATGCCAAATCAAAAGAACTGGCCCAGTATCTTTATCAATGCGGAACCACTAAAAAGATCAGGGGTGGGGAATTCTATGTTACTTTTCTTAAAGATTGTGTTGTAGACGACGAAGTGGTGGATGCAATCGGTATTTTCAAATCAGAACATAAAGAAACCTTTATTAAGATCCGGCAGAATTCGGCCGAGGCAGAAATGCACACCGATGAAGGATTAAATATCTGGAAACTCGACAAAGGATGTATCATCTACAACACCTATCAAACCGAAGGTTACAAGATAGCCATGGTCGACCATGTTTCAAACATCAATGCTGCGCTTTACTGGAAAACTGATTTTCTGGGTATCACACCGGTCGACACTGAATACTTCATGACCAACCAATATATGGAAATGATGAAAGGTTTTAGTAAGGATCATATGACCGTTTCCAATGAAGTTCCACGTGAAGAACAACTGGCATTTTTGCAAAAATCGAACGAATACTTTATGAAGAATGACGTATTTGATTCGAAACAATTTGTCAACGAGGTAGTCATTGAGCCGGAGCTGGCAAAAGATTTTACAGATTATAAAGAAGGGTTTGAAGAACAAAAACATCTTCCAACCATGGAAAGTTTCAGGATCTCACAGCCGGCCGTAGAAAAATACTCTCAGAAATTCTTTCGCAGTGTTATCAAACTCGATAAAAATTTCCATGTATATGTGCATGGAAATGCCAGCCACCTGGAGAGAGGGTATGATGAGAAGAAGAAAATGCATTACTATAAGTTATATTACAATAACGAGGAATAGCTATCTATTTGCGATTTTATGCGCATCTTTATCCTGTTAAGGGATATTAAAGGATGACGTTTACGACCATTACATTTCTTGTTTTCTTTATCCTCTTTTTTGGGATCTATTGGTGGTTGGCCCGTGGAAACAAAAACTGGCGCAATGCCTTTATGATTCTTGGAGGCTATGTATTCTATGGCTGGTGGGATTGGCGATTCCTTATTCTCCTCATCTTCAGCTCCACGGTTGATTTCTGTTCGGGATTATTGATCAATTCGGCAAATGCAAAAAGCAAAAAGAGATTTTTTTTAGGTCTGAGCATTGTTGTGAATCTCTGTCTGCTCGGGTATTTTAAATACTATGGTTTTTTTATCAACTCATTCGTCGAGCTTTTACATACAATCGGATATACAGGGTCTCTGAGAACACTGAATATTATTCTTCCGGTAGGTCTCAGTTTTTATACATTTCAGTCAATGAGTTATGCGTTGGATGTTTACAAAGGCAAGTTGAAACCCACAAAAAGTGTTCTTGATTTTTTTGCTTTTGTTTCTTTTTTCCCGCAGTTGGTGGCCGGACCTATTGAAAGAGCTGTTAATATGCTTCCACAATTTTCCACCGCAAAAAAATTTAGCTATTCCCAGGGAGTTGACGGATTAAGAATGATCCTTTGGGGTTTATTCAAAAAAATGGTGATTGCCGATTCGTTAGCTGTTTTTGTCAACCCGTTTTTTGCAGCTCCTTTGGAATTCGATAGTGTCTCTGCATGGATCGCTGTGCTGGCTTTTGCTTTCCAGATCTATTGCGATTTCTCCGGTTACTCAGACATTGCCATTGGTTGCGCAAAACTATTGGGTTTTGAACTGATGGTGAATTTTCGTACACCTTATTTTTCAAAAAGCTTCAGTGAATTCTGGCGACGATGGCATATTTCTCTCTCCACCTGGTTCAGGGATTATTTATTTATCCCATTGGGGGGAAATAAAGGTCCGCTGATCCGATATCTATTGGTGATACTGGTTACTTTTTTGCTATCAGGGCTTTGGCATGGCGCCAGATGGAATTTTATCTATTGGGGAGCCATCCATTGCTTTTACCTATGGCAGGAAAAGATCATATTACGACGAAAACCGGGTTTCTCCTGGTTCCCCGGATTCGTTTTTTTTGAGGTGGTGCTGGCCTGGGTACCTTTCAGAGCAGACAACGTAATCCTGATGAAACAGGCATATCGCAGTCTCTTCAATTTCAATTTTTCATTCGATACATTTATTTTTCCGTTGAATATCCATAACCTTTCCTTTTTAGCCGTTTTTATTCTCTTTATGACGGCAGAAAGATGGATCAATAAAAATACCTTTTCAGAAAAAATTATTTTGTTGCCCAAATGGACACGATGGATCATTTATTATTCACTGGCGCTGTGTATTTTTCTTTTTGGAGACTTTAACAATGCCCCCAGCTTTATTTATTTCCAGTTTTGATGAAGAAATTTATTCAACATACCCTTCTTTTTCTACTACCCGTTTTAACTGGGGCAGTGATCCTTTTTAATCTTCCTACAGATAAAAAACGGGCTTATCATTATCTAACGGATGATTGCGAAGGCCGAGGGGCCTGGATGTATCGCCGTATCTTTGAATCCAAAGAACCGGTTAACATCGCCTTCCTTGGTACTTCCCATACCATCAATGGCATCAATGATACTTTGGTGAATAAATATTTATTAGGAAGCGGTTCAAATCAAACCTCATGCAACCTGGGATATTGTCGTCTGGGCCGCGACCTTACCTATGTGTTGATGCAACATCTCATTCAGCAAAAGGAAACCAAAACATTTGTGATCGAAGTTTTACCGGATGAGTATATGCTCAGTCATCCGATTTTTGCATTTCTGGCCGAAGCTGTTGAAGTGATTCAACCCAAAACCTTTTTCAACAGAAGTTACTTTGGCAATTTACATGCATCACTGGTTTCTAAACTAAATTATGCCCGCCAGGATCTGTGGAGAGAACCCTATGTTTATAAATATGGTCTTCGCGAAAATACCGGCTTCAGCACCAATAATTATTACGCAGACACCACAGCACTCAGCAAAAAGAAACAGGTCCATTATAAAAATCAATATCGGAGTCATACCTGGAAGAGATCACTTACAATGTCCTATTCAAAAGCATGGCTTGCCAGCATTGGTGAACTGGCAAAGGCGAATGGTTGCCGGTTGATATTCCTTTATATACCACCTTATGGAACGCCGGAAAAAACACCAATCGAAATGGCTACCTATCAAAAATACGGGGAAGTATGGCTCCCACCAGACACCATTTTTACGAATCAGAGAAATTTCTATGACGATGAGCACCTGAACCTGGAGGGTGCCAATTCATTGTCTGCCTGGGTAGCGGGACAATTAAAAAAATAAGTAACCATTAAATTGGGGGGATTATTTTCCGAATTTATAACCGAAACCAAGTGTGGCCCAATGGGTAAAATAAGTTTCCGTTTGTGCATCATTGGCAGGATCAATAATAGGTGAATATCCGGCTCTGAAAACAAACCGATTTGACACGGTGGCTTCCACAACCAGGTAAGGCATGATCCTAACTTTATACGGTTTGGCCGGATACATTTCCGAATTACCTCCATGGGCGGTATCATTTGGGACAATAGTCTCAGGAATGCGGTCAAAGAAAAAATCATTGAGCATAGAACAACCTATACCAATTTTAAAGGCATTCGGGAAGGCATAAAAACCACCTCCCACAATACCAGTGATACTTTTACCTGCGTAAAGCTCAAAACGTTCAGTCAAATAAAATGGGGTTACACCTACATCTGCTCTTAATGAAAAGGCACGTCCCAACATAAAGATCCGTTCATAATGAACACCAACAGCAGCGCTTGCCCCCATTCCCTCCAGCCAGATAATGTTCTTTCTCCATTGGCGTTTATCCCACCCGGTTAACTTTTGAGCATGGATTTGAGTGGAAGAATAGACTAACAAAAAAGCGACAGAAAGCGGAATCAGAAACCGCAATCCTTTTTTTACATAGCTATGTTGGTTGTGCATATGTTGCTAGGTTTATATGCTGGTTGATTGACAATAAATATACCAATTATTTTAATTTCTTTGCCTCTTCCCAGTAAACATCCATCTCTTCCAGCTTCAGATTTTGCAAAACCTGCCCATTTTCAAGGGCTTTCATCTCTATATACTGGAACCTTTTAATAAATTTTTTATTGGTCCTTTCAAGTGCATCCTCCGGATTTACCCCAATAAAGCGGGCATAATTGATGAGTGAGAAAATAAGGTCCCCAAACTCATTCTCAAGCTTGTCGTGGTTGTTTTCCTTACTTGCCTCCTCTTTAAATTCAGCAAGCTCTTCCTGTACCTTTTTCCATACATCTTCGGTGTTATTCCACTCAAACCCAACTCCTTTCGCCTTTTCCTGAATACGATGGGCCTTTACCATGGCCGGTAAACTGTTAGGGACCCCTTCCAATACCGATTTTTTCCCTTCACCCAGTTTAATGGTTTCCCAGTTCCGTTTTACTTCTTCCTCATCAGTCACTTTTACATCACCATAAATATGCGGATGCCGGACAATGAGCTTTTCGCAGATACCATTGAGCACATCTGCAATGTCGAACTTGCCCGTTTCGCTGGCAATTTTTGCATAAAAAACGAGGTGAAGCATAATGTCGCCCAGCTCCTTCTTTATTTCCTCATCATCTCCTTCAAGGATGGCATCCGACAATTCATACAGTTCCTCAATACTCAAATATCGAAGGGACTCCATGGTTTGTTTACGATCCCAGGGGCATTTCTCACGAAGTTCATCCATGATAGTAAGCAATCTGTCAAAGGCCTGAAGTTGAGGTTTCATAGATGATTTGTATATGGGGCAAAGGTAAAAATATGGGTTGATAAGAGAAACGGCTATCTCGTGCCAAACAATTGCATCAAAATCAAATACTTCATTATTTTTGTGACAAGTAATCTTGTAAAAACTCTCGTTATGAGCACAGAGGCTATCATAAAAGGAAGTAGAGAAATGATGGATAAAGCCATCAATCACCTGGAAGCTGAATTGGCAAAAATACGCACCGGTAAAGCGAATCCATCAATGCTGGATAGCATTATGGTCGACTATTATGGGGCTATGACTCCCTTAAATCAGATTGCCAATGTGAACACGCCCGATGCACGTACGATCGTTATACAACCCTGGGAAAAGAGTAAGCTGGGTGATATAGAACGAGCTATTATCAATAGTAATTTAGGGTTGAATCCACAGAATGATGGTGAAATGATCCGCATTAATGTTCCCGCATTAACAGAAGAACGCAGAAAAGAAATGGTAAAAATGGCGAAGAACGAAGCTGAAAATTGTAAAGTAAGTATTCGAAATGCCCGCAAAAGCGCCAATGAAAATATCAAGAAACTTCAAAAAGATGGTTTAGCTGAAGACCTTGCGAAGGATGCAGAGAATACTGTACAAAACCTTACCAAGGACTATGAGGCACGGGTTGATGATCATGTAGCAAAAAAGGAAAAAGAGATCATGACGGTATAACCGTTTTATTCAAATCATTTATTGTTTTTATTATTGGTAGGCCTTACAGGCTTCATCCGTTTGAGCATGCTCAATAAAAAAAGGCCGTCCAATGAAGAACGGCCTTTTCGTAAATGAATTAGTTTTATTATTTATTTACAATAAATTTTCTTGTGATTTTAGTTCCATCCACATCTAAAGTGTAAGTATATACACCAGATGAAAGATCGATCTGAACATTAGAAGTATTTTTACCTGGAGCAAAAGCACCCAATGGTTTGCTTACTGCAACACGACCACTAAGGTCAGTAATGGTAAGGTTTACATTATTAGCAGCTGTTAACAGGGTAAAATCAACATTTAAGAAAGTAGTAGCAGGGTTTGGATAAGCATATACTTTAATGCCTTTTTCATCCTGCTCAGCAAGACCTAAATTATCAGTAAGGGTAACAATGGCCCAGATATTCCAGTGTTGGAATGGATTTTTTGCAGGATCAAAGTTTGGTCCAACATCATTCAGGTATGGGGTTGGAGGAGCTGAACAATCAGCATAGTATCCATAACCGCCGGTTCCTGTAACTCTTGGTAAACCAATAGAAGGAATTTGAACGGGTCCACCACCTTGTCCACCTAAGCAGATATTATAGAAAGAAGTTGGATAAAGATCCCACTCTAAAGGATTATCAGCTAAAGCACCTGTTCCGGCACAACCTGCACCGTCAGTTGGATATGACCAAAGTAAACGACAAGTATCCTGAGGATCTCCGAAAAATTCAAACATAACACCAAAACCATTGCTTACAGTGATACCTGGAGCAAAAGCTACAACATCAAAACCAATGCTGCTTCCGCTGATGGTTCCAATATCAATAGTTGTTGAACTTGAATCTTGCCACAATGGAGCGGTATTGAAGTTTAACCAGTTTCCAGAAGCACTTGTCTGTATAGTTGGTGTAACAATTTTCATTTTCATCCAGTCAGGATTGCCTGTAAAATTATCCACATTCAATATACAAAATACAGAGTCAATCGTAAGACTGGCTACATTGTTCCATGCGATTGGAGTCCATGTCTGAAGGTCTGCAGAATAGATCAGACTATCATAATATTCCGCTACAAATGGAACACCACCGTAAGCGGTATCCGTTTTTGAGAAACATAAATTTCCGTAAACGCCATTGTTAACGGTGCTTCCGAAGAAATTAATATCATACTCTTTATAATCCAAATAGTAAGTCCCCGTAGTCCTGTCTGTAAGACTATGTTTTACCGATGGAATATCGAAATTGGTAAATCTTCCGTCACCTGCTTGTATGGGAGACTGTGAGTAGGCAGCCGCCATCAATGAGGTTCCGATCATAAATAATAAAATTCTTTTCATAATCTTTTTTTTTCAAACTTAATAATAATTATATGAATCACAAAACCTTAACCAGAACAAAAATCAGGGTTTGTCGGTCACCATTTTGATACCGATAACCCCTATAAGCACTGATACTATGCTGATCCATTGCCATAAATTGATCTGTATATCCTGTAAAACGGCATCAATGGTGGTGATCCCCAGTAGTGCAACTCCCGTCCACACTGCAAATGCGATAGCAGGTGATATTTTCTGGACGGCTTTTGAGAAAAATACCATATTGGCTACCCCAAAAGCCGCATACCCCGCTATTGCGAGCAATACAAGTATCCAATTGTCGGACCGGAGGAAGCTTAAAGTGTATAAGTCGCTAAATTTTAAGTTGTTAAGATAGGCAATACAATAAAACCACAGGATTTCGAAACAGGATGCCAATATGAGAAACAACCATTGCATATTATGGGGTATTTAATCTCAGCCCTAAGATGCCGGCCAGGATAAACAACAAGAAAAGGATTTTGATGGGCTTCAATGGCTTTTTAGATACCATCTGGTCAATCATAGTGGCTGCACCAATAACAATCCCGGTCCAGATTGCATAAGCAATGGACGGCGCTATATTTTGCATTGACCAGGTTAAGAAAACCACATTGGAAATTCCGAAGATCAAATATAAAACGAGCGGAAAAACAGCTTTCAGATTTTTGATAGAAAACAACGGGCCCTGTTTTATTTCCGTCCAGATCCCCTTTTTTATCCGCTTCATATTATAAAGCCATGCAAGTTGAAAAACAGCAGCAATAAGCAGGTAAAAAAAAGACAGCGTCAAAATATTTATTGATCATTGATTTCAGCCAACTCTGGTTTTGGTCCATAGATCTCCGCCTCATTCAATCTTTTTTCAACTGAAGCAGAAACATCCTTTCTCTTTTTCAAAAACATCCGGAGAAAATTTAATCGCAGATTAAAATACCATTTTAATCCACTCGAATTTTCAACCTTGTTCACATTAAATCTATAAACCGAAAAAATATGTTGTGCAAACCAGTCTCTGGGGAACCTGTACCAAACCCCATACCGATCGGGTTTTCTATCGGGATTGTAAGCGGTCCCAAACAGGTAATCCCACAATGAAAGTTTGGTCGCAAAATTTGCATGATATACCTCCACCTGATCGCCATGATGCCATTGGTGCAAAATCGGTCCGTTGAATATATAACCCAGCCAGCCCATTTTTACATTCAGATTTGAGTGAATGAACTGCCCATAGATTGCATCAATGGAGGCTTTTATGTACTTCACCAGTATACCGGTGGGGACATCCAGCAACAGAATAATGGGCGCAAATTCGATGGTTTGGTTGATAAGGATCTCCACTACATGCGATCTGCTTCCCGCAATAAAATCAACCTGTTCTACGCTGTGATGGGCTTCATGCGTTCGCCATAACCATTTGTTATGATGTTGCCATCGATGAAACCAATAGATATAAAAATCATGAGTAATAAAAAAGAAAATAATAAGGGTCCACAGGGGCCAATGAGAAATAATTCCTTCAGCAGGAAGATTCAATGCATTCCTTACAGGACCAATGATGAGTGAAAAAATAACAATTCCCATCAAAATACTCTGGATCCAGGTATACCACACCAGATCGAGGAAGTATCCTTTTCTGAAATAGGGAAGACCTTTTTTAAAGGGGAAAAATCTTTCTAAAATTGAAAATAAAAAGAAGCCTCCAAGAATGATCAATAAAGAAATAGTTGCAGGATGACTCCAGTTAATGGAATTAAAATAATCAGTAACCTTCTGAAACATTATTTAGTAAGATGTACTCTCCTCAATCGCTTGATAGGTTCTTTCTCGCTATCGTAAACTTTTTTCACACCATCGCCCAATGCAATTTCAATATCCCGGATATTTCTTACCAGACGGCTCATCCCTTCAGGTTCAACGGACGCAGCATGATCTGTTCCCCACATTGCACGGTCGAGGGTAAAATGTCTTTCAATAAAATTCGATCCCAATGCAATGGTTGCTTCAGTTGTAGCTAAACCTGTTTCATGACCCGAATATCCGATTGGGTTATTAGGAAATAACTCACGAAGACTAACAATCATGCGCAAGTTAAGTTCATTGGGAACACAAGGATATGCTGAGGTTGAATGGGCAATCATTAATTTGTCGAGGCCTACATGCTTTACGGCAGAATGAATTTCTTCCATGGTGCTCATCCCGGTGGATAAAATGATCGGCTTACCGGTTGCTTTTACCTTAGAAAGAAGCGGGAAATCGGTTAAAGAAGCAGATGCCATTTTATATATAACAGGGTTAAACTGTTCAATAAAATCTACAGATGGTTCATCCCAACAAGATGCAAACCAATCAATCCCCTTTTGTTTGCAGTATCGGTCAATTTCACCGTAAGCATCTTCGCTAAACTCTATCTTCTTTTTATAGTCGATATAGCTCATTTTTCCCCATGGCGTTTCACGTTCGTTATGCCATTGATCTTTTGGCACACATATTTCCGGAGTTCTCTTTTGAAACTTTACTGCATCACATCCTGACTTAATGGCGGCATCAATCAGCTTTTTTGCTATATCAATTGAACCGTTGTGATTAATTCCTATTTCAGCTATCACATAAGTTGGAAACCCATCACCAATACTCCTAGCATTTTTTATATCAACTCTTCTCATTCTCTTTACGATCCAATTATTTATTTTTATTTATCGCGTAAATAAGCAGTTCAGCTACTTCTCTAAAGGCACCATTGCCACCTTTTTCATTACAAATATAGTCTACTATTTGTTTTGTGAAAACAGTACCATCAGCAGGGGTTGCGGAAAACCCAATTTCCTGCATGATAGCAATGTCATTCGTATCGTCGCCAATATAGGCAATTTCATCAGTAGATAAGCCTGTTACACTCAATACTTGCGGCAACAATGCCTTTTTATCCTTTACATCCTGGTAAAGATATTTTATCTTTAATTTCTCAGCCCGTTTTAAAACAGATTTTGAGTTTTCACCAGTCATAATCGAGGTTTCAACACCAACATGTGTTCTTAAACGCTCCACTCCCATGCCATCCCGTATGGAAAATCGCTTTGATGCTTCTCCATTTTCAGAATAATAAACTCCATTATCTGTTAAGACCCCATCACAATCCGTAATTAAGAGCTTTATCCTGGCAGCTTTCGCTAAAATTTCATCAGGAATTAGATCAAAACCCATCATGCCGCAAAAGTAGGTCTAATTCAGCGATTTCAAATTCATCCTGACCACATTTCCACCACTATTGGGATGTTTTAACAAAAACAGGGGCCAATTGGCCCCTGTTTTATATTAACTTACTTATTTTAAATATTTTAGGTGAAGCATCTCAACATTTAAATGAATGACAATTGGTTCCATTTATTCAATTGTCAGGCTTATTTCATGGTTAGATTTTCGAAGTTAACCAACCAGGCAGCCGCATTTTTTATATAACGGTCAGTCCCGGCAGTTTCCCATTTATAATACAATCTTGTAAACCCACCATCTAAGATGCACCTTTTGCCATTTTTTTCGTAAACCGCAGTTACCAGGTTCCCGGCAGATCCATAAATAAGGGGTTCAAGATTTTTGTTATCTGAAATAGTGGCGATGGTAATACCTTCGTACACATTTTCAAGACCTGTTGTGATAAGATGGCCTTCACGAATTCCAGGGGAAACAGAATCCATTTGTATTCCTACTGGGTTATCTCCCATTAGGTTACCTGTCATTTCTCCCTTAAATAAGTAATCAGCCACTTTATTTGCATCTGCATAGTAAGGATCATTATCTCCCCATATATAGATCCCGTGACCTTCATCAAAATATTCCTTGATCACTTTCAGATGATCATCATTCAATTTGCTGTAGCTGTCAGAAATGATCCATAGTTGACATGATTGTTGAAGATCTTTTTTTAGCTGGGCAGCATCTGGAGGATTGCTTATGTAGCGGTAAACACCAAAACCTTTTTCCTTAAGCGCCTTTTCGGGACTTTTAAAATCAAAACTCGCTTCAGAATAAAGTTGCAACACCAGAATTGTTTGTCCGGTAAAAGCACCATCCACAGCAAGATCATATTGATTTCCCTGTGCATTTCCGTAACTATCTCTTGCTACCTGTTTATAGATAACCTCTCCTTTTTCATTTTTCTTTACATTGCCCAGTTCATCAAGGTCTTCAATCATTGGCGCATTGCTCCCGGCAGAATAATTATAATACTTTGCACGATTTGCATCGACATTCGCGTTTTGAGTATAGGCCCATCCTGTAAAAACCAGTATGGCCATTAAAGTGATCGTAAATTTTATTTGCTTCATGATAATTGATTTTGAATGGACTTACACCCGCTTAAGCCCTTTGGTTCATTTTGACCTCCATTTAATCCGATTTTAAGAGGTAAAAATTGGTATTTCCGGGTGTTTTTTTGCATAATTCACTCAAAATCAACTGTGGAAAAAATTAATGTGTATTTTAGATTTTATTGATTAGATTTGTTAGGATAGGACCGCAACTATTTTAAACCAGGTAATGTGATGAAAAAAATTATTTTTTATGCATTTCTTTTGGTTCCCGTTTGTGTTTTTTCGCAGACGTACCAGCCTGCGTATAAAACTACCTTCACAATTCAGAACGATAGCAATCAGATTTTAAATGACTACCAGGTATTGATCATATTCAATACTGCATCATCTATTGCGGCTGGTCATATGCAAGTCAATGGGGAGGATCTTCGTTTTACGGCTGATTCATGTTCACCTGTTTCATATTTTGATTACTGGATTGAGGATGGCATCAATACCGATTCAACAAGAATATGGGTAAAAATTCCCCTGTTATTGTCCAACAGTTCAACCAATTTTTTGCTTTGGTATGGTGACCCTTTAGCAGGTAGTTATACAAACTTCACCAATACTTTTCCAACTTCATTTATATCTTCAGGGAATGACACACTGTTTACGGGAACTATTTTTACGGACTGGTTCCAGTTAGACACTGGAGATGTAATTAATCTGGTGTCAGATTCCCCAATAGAGATCAGGTCCCGAGTAATTATACTTGATGGTAAAATCCAGGGCAGGGGAATGGGATTTAGTGCACCAATCGCAGTTGCTAATGGGAATGGTCCCGGGGGTGGAGGTTTATCCACCGAAGCAGGTGGAGGTGGCGGCTCTTATGCAGGCATAGGAGGTATGGGTGGATATGATCTTGGAGATACACCTGGAAATGGAGGCGCTATATATGGAGCAGAAAATGATTTTACTTGTCCGATGGGTTCCAGTGGAGGTACAACAGATAATGCAATCGGTGGAGCCGGCGGTGCTTCCATCAAACTTTCTGCAGAGTGGATTTCCATAGGTGGACAAATTGATGCAGGTGGATCGCAAGGCGTAGGCTCAATCGGTCGCTGCGGAGGCGGTGGCTCCGGAGGAACCATCATGGCCATTGGCGATAATATCAACATTGGATCATCCGCTGTTTTACAATCTCTGGGAGGAGATGGTGGCAGTGGGTCATCGGCAGCGAATGATGGCGGAGGTGGAGGATCAGGTGGAAGGATCAAAATATTCCATGGAACAACCTGGAATTCATCTGGCTCTTTTTCATTACTGGGTGGTAATGGAGGTTTATATGGTTCTGAAGCATTTGGTGAAGACGGAGCGCTCGGAACTTATTTTGACTCTACCATTACATTCCCATTGGTATTTCTTAGCAATATGGGACCAGAAACTGCTCTTCAGGCTGAAATTATTGGTCTCGACAGCGTCTATTGTTTAAATAAAGACAGCGTTACACTCGAAGCTGTTCCGATTGGCGGGACTTTTGGCGGGCCTGGCGTAACCGGAAATTATTTTTTCCCTTTGGTGGCAGGTGTCGGTATCCATTCAATTACGTATGCATATACCGACCCAACAGGATGCGGCAATCTCTACGATACAGTCATCGTTGAAGTGCTCAATATTCCGGTTTCCCCAATGGCAAGCAACAATGGTCCTCTTTGCGAAGGTGCCACTTTGACGCTTGCAGCCAGTGATAGTTTAGCCGGACATCTTTGGAGCGGTCCCAACGGATTTACCTGTATAGGACAGTTCCCAATTATCCCTGCCATTACAGAATTGAATGATGGAGCCTATACGGTCATCATTACAAATGCTGCCGGATGCACCTCTTCAGCATCTACAAGTCTAACTGTCTATCCAACTCCTGATGTAACCGTTTCAAACAATGCACCTGTTTGTATTGATGAAGATGTTATTTTTATTGCAACCGGCGGATTAAGTTATAACTGGAACGGCCCTAATGGTTTTTCTTCCGCTGCACAAAGTCCAACACTTGCAGATGCGCAATTTCCTGCGATGGGAATCTATACGGTCACCATTACCGGAACGGGTGGGTGCATTACAACGGTCACAAGTGAAGTAATTATTGATGGCTGTTACGATAATATAGATGAAGATAACAATGAAGAGATCATCGTTTTCCCCAATCCAACTCATGGGCAACTCTGGATAGAATTAGCAGATCAGAATTTTGAAGACGATGTATATGTAGCGCTCTACGATATTTCAGGAAAACTATTATTCTTTACCCAGCAGTTAACGGATAATGGACGTCCGTCTATCGATCTGTCAAACCTGGCATCCGGAGTTTATATGTTGGCAATCCGCGAAAATCATCGCATCAAAACTTTTAAGGTTGTAAAGAATTAGATTCGATCTATTAAAGGGTTTGCTTTCTTCTTTTCAATTCTTTTTCGATCAACGAGAGTTCCCGTCCTGTTTGTCCTTTCACTGAAGTGTTTTCTTCAGCCCTCCGGATAAGATAAGGCACCACTTCTTTTACAGGGCCGTAGGGTACATATTTAGCCACATTGTAGCCATCTTTCGATAGATTGTAGCTGATATGGTCACTCATGCCAAGAAGTTGGGCAAAAAAGACATGTGGATGATCCGACTGGATTTTTTTCGAAGATAATTCATTGGCCAATTTCAAACTGCTGCTTTCATTATGTGTTCCTAAACAAATAGCGATACGCTCTATACGCTCAACGCAAAACAACATCGCTTGGTCGAAATCACGATCCGATGCGTCTTTGTTGGGTTGAATTGGATCCGGGTATCCAAGTTCTTCAGCTCGCTTTCTTTCCTTTTCCATATAGGCTCCTCTCACCAGTTTCAATCCCAGATAAAAGTTTTCCTTCTCGGCAATTTCAAACAGCTCCTGTATATATTGCAGTCGATCATGTCTGTATAACTGTGCTGTGTTATAAATAATACACTTATCACGGTTGAATTTACGGAGCATCTTAAGAGCTAGTTCATCAATGGCCGGTTGAATCCAACTTTCCTCTGCATCAATAAAAACCGGACGACCGGCTTCGTGAGAAGCGGCACAGATGTTTTCAACTCTGGATATGATCTGTTCCCATTCCTTTTTTTCTTCAGGATTAAGTGAAACCAGTTGGCTTTGTTTTTCCAGGATGGTATGTCTGCCTAAACCAGAAACTTTAAACACCGAAAAGGAGATCCTGCTATCCTGTTTTGCTTTTTCGATGGTTCTCAATATTTCTTTTTCCGATTCAGAAAAGCTTTCCTCTTCTTCTTTCCCCTCCACTGAATAATCGAGAATGGTGCCAATTTTATATTCATTCAACTTCGTAATGGTTGATTCGCAATCACTGATATTCTCGCCACCAACAAACTGTTTAAAGATGGTTGCCTTAATAGCAAATTTTATGGGCAGATAAATAGCAAATGCAAAACGGGTAAATCCTTTTCCAAATTTCACCACCCATCTTTTGGCAAGCATTTTAAAGAGGAAATGTGCCCTCTTTAGTTCAGCCTTCGATTTGCTTTCAAAAGCTATTTGCGTATTCTCGAAACTCAGCATGGTTTTTAACTATAAGCCTGATTGATGGCTCTAATCCCGTCTAAAATTTGATGCAAACCTAATCTAATTTTGTTAATTCAACAATGACCCTTAATATTGATGTCTTGAGCCAAATATGTCAGAACTGCCTTTAAATATTGAAATCGATCATTCACTGAACGGATTGAAGACCTGGGCAGAAAAACTGTCGGATCATGAACCCTTATTTATTCTCACTGATTCCAATACCCGAAAATGCTGCCTTCCGGTACTTAAAGGCCTGTCCGTTGCCTTTGAAAAGGCTGTCATAATTGAAATCCCTGCGGGAGAAAAAAGTAAAACCATCCATTTTCTCCTGGAAATATTGGAAAAATTGTCCACCCATCAGGCATCCAGAAAAAGTTCGTTGGTTAACCTTGGAGGCGGAATGATCTGCGATATTGGTGGATTTGCAGCCAGTATTTATAAACGCGGAATACCTTGCGTACATGTCCCCACAAGTTTATTGGCTCAGTTAGATGCAGCCATCGGTGGAAAAAATGGTGTTGATTTTATGGAATACAAAAATCTGATCGGCACCATCAACTTCCCTGAAAAAGTTTTTGTTTCCGAAAAATTCCTTGAAACCTTACCCGATCAGGAAAAAAGAAACGGTGTCGCAGAAGCATTGAAGCACGGACTCATTCATGATAGAAATTATTGGGATATTATTAAAAATGACCCTCTTAAAAATACCACTTCACTTATACACACATCGATACAGATCAAAGTTTTTTTTGTAACCAGAGATCTTTTCGAACAAAATATCCGGAAGAAATTAAACGCAGGTCATACTGTTGGCCATGCGATTGAATCCTGGAAACTTGAAACAGAGACTCCGATATCTCATGGAGAAGCAGTGGCTGCAGGTCTCATCATGGAAAGCTATCTATCCAATCAACTTGGCCATCTGGCTTCAGAAGAATTGAAGGAAATTGAACAGGTGATCTTTCCATTGTTTGGGAAGGTAGATTTAAACGGATACAACATAGATGATCTGATTAGCAGAATGAAGCAGGATAAAAAAAATTCAACCCGCAGGATCTCCTTCAGTTTGATCAGAAAAATTGGAGAAGCTTCGTTTGATGATCATTGTGAAGATGAACTTATTTCGAAGGCATTTAAATATTATGTCAGCTGATGAGTGCTATTATCCTTCGGCGAAATGCGGATTTCCGTGAAGGAGAAATTCATCTTCCCTCCTCGAAAAGTCTGAGTAACCGGGCTTTGATCATACGGGCTGTTTCTTCAGTTGATTTTCCGATCCATGATCTGTCAGAATCGGATGATACAAAAAATCTGTTAAGTTCTCTGGCTGATCTGGAGAAAGACATCAATGTAGGGGCTGCCGGAACCAATATGCGTTTTTTAATTAGTCTTCTTAGCATAAGTCCTGGAAATTACATTCTCACCGGGAATGAAAGAATGCAAAAACGACCAGTTGGGGAATTGGTGCAGGCTCTTATTTCATTGGGGGCAGATATCCAATATCGGAAGAATCCTGGATACCCACCTTTAGAAATTCATGGAAAAGAACTGTTAGGGGGTCAGGTATCTATTTCAGGAAATATCAGCTCCCAGTTTATTTCCTCTTTGCTGATGATTGCTCCAAATTTAAAAAAAGGTCTGGAAATAATTATCAAAGATGGAACGGTATCACGCTCCTATATCGATATGACCCTCGGACTCATGAATTATTTTGGTGTATCCTCAAAAACTTCAACCAACAGCATCCGTATTCAGTCGCAAAAATACCGCCCTCAGGAATATACCGTGGAATGTGATTGGAGCGCAGCGGCTTTCTGGTATGGAATGATCGCCAATTCAAAGCCGGGAACAACCATATTCCTCAAGGGTCTTCAGCGGAACTCATTGCAAGGCGATAAAAAAGCCATGGATTATTTTAAACAATTAGGGGTTGAAACGAAGGATCACAAAAATGGTCTGCTTATCCAAAAAACACCTACCACTACTCACCATATTTCATTGGATCTCCTCCACGAACCGGATCTCTTCCCAGTGTTGGCCTTTACCTGTGCCGCACTTCGTATACCGGCATCATTTACCGGTTTACAAACGCTGAATTTAAAGGAATCAAACAGGATTGATGCCGTTGCGAATGAATTAACCAAAACCGGCGCCATTTGCAAAACCCGAGCAGATCAATTTGAAATAACTGATTATACATCCCCTTCATCCAAAATAGTTTTCGATACCCATGACGATCATCGGTTGGCCATGGCAGCATCCGTTTTTTCAGGATCATTGGAAGAAATAACCATTAACCATCCTGAAGTTGTGTCGAAGTCTTATCCTGACTTTTGGAAGGATATAAAAACCCTAACAATTGTCAATATTTATTAAATTAAAACCTCAATCTCCTGATAACTCTATATTTGTTACACACTTAAATTTTTGAAGAATGAAGGCACCCATGTATAGTTTGTTACCGGCAGCAGCCCTCGTATTATTTTATAGTTGCTCCAACAAACCCAATAAGAACTCAAATGGTGAAAATAAAAAGAACACGACTTTCATTGATGTTGCTCTTTTAGATACTACCATCAATCCGGCGGATGATTTTTTTGAATATGCTAATGCTAAATGGATCAGTAAAAACCCGATACCGGATACCAAAAGCTCCTGGGGTCTAGCCAATATTCTTCATGAAAACAGCCTAAAGGTTTTAAAAGACATTCAAGAAAATGCATCTAAAGATAACAGCGCGAAGACAGGTAGCAATAACCAGATCATTGGTGATTTTTATTCCAGTGCAATGGATTCCCTCGCTATTGATAAAGCAGGCATTGATCCGTTAAAACCAATTTTGCAGGAAATCGATAACCTGAACTCACCCGAAATGATCGCTGCTTATTATGCGAAAACAAGCAAGCAGGGCAGCGCGTCTCCCATTGTATTTTTTGTTGAACAGGATTTTAAGAATACAAGTCAATACATAGGTTATATCTATCAGGATGGATTAGGATTGCCTGACCGAGATTATTATTTCAGAACGGATGAGAAATCGGTGGCTAACAGAGAGGCATATAAAGCACATGTAAAGAAAATTTTTATGTTAAGCGGATCTGATGATCCTACTTCAACCCAACAAATGACCAATGTGCTGGATCTGGAAACTCAACTGGCCAAAGCCTCTATGACTTTAGTTGAACAACGTGATCCATATGCAACCTATAATAAAATGGGCATGGCGGATTTGAAAAAAACAGCCGGCAATTTTAACTGGGATGTTTACTTTAAAGAGATCGGTGCAGCTACCATCGACAGTGTTGTAATTGGTATGCCGGGATTTCTGAAAGCATGGAATGGATTGCTGAAAAAGATTGATCCTGCTAAATGGAAAGATTATTATAAATTTCAGCTGGTCAATAGTTACTCAACTGAATTAAGTTCAGATTTCGACAAAGCGAATTTTGATTTTTATGACAAACAATTAAGGGGAATTGAACAACCAGAGCCTCGCTGGAAAAGGGTTACTGAACTTTCTGGTCAACTCTTGCGGGATTTACTCGGTCAGGAGTATGTAAAAGACGCTTTTGACGAAAATTCAAAAAAGAAAGCACTTGAACTCGTAGAAAATTTAAGAAATGCTTTGAGTGAAAGAATCCAGGGTCTTGTTTGGATGGGCGACAGCACAAAACAAAAAGCACAGGAAAAACTCGGAAAAATCATGGTGAAGATCGGCTATCCGGATAAATGGAGATCGTATGACGGCATTGGTATTAAAAAACAAGCCTATGTATTGAATGTGATGGCGGCTACAGATTATGAATTTAAACGGATGCTTGGTAAACTTGGTCAACCGATTGACCGGGCTGAATGGGGAATGGGTCCTCAAACCGTGAATGCATATTATAATCCTTTGTTAAATGAAATTGTTTTTCCGGCTGCCATTCTTCAATATCCATTCTTTGATGCCAATGCGGATGATGCTATTAATTACGGAGGTATAGGTATGGTGATCGGCCATGAATTAACCCATGGATTTGATGACCAGGGTAGGTTATTTGATTCCAACGGAAATTTAAAAGACTGGTGGACTCAAGCGGATGAAGCGAATTTTAAAAAACTGTCGGCCAAATTTGTCGCTCAATATAATGCATATGTGCCTGCTGATTCAGTTCATGTTGATGGAGAACTTACGCTTGGAGAAAACATTGCTGACCTCGGAGGTATGATCATTGCATTCTCTGCCTATAAAAAAGCAACTGCGAATAAGCCACAGGATAAGATCGACGGTTTAACACCCGATATGCGTTTCTTTATCAATTTTGCACAGATCTGGAGATCACACGATCGTAA
>JANWKQ010000142.1 GCA_025451295.1 Flavobacteriales bacterium
AACCGGTTCTTAAGGTAGTAGTAAAATTGGCTGTAACATTCGCATCATTTAGTTTTACGGAATAAAATCCTGCTGTGGCTGTTTCGGAAGAATGATCAAAATAAGAGGCATATTCTTCGGGCAAAAAGGCCGTTTTCTTTTTGGTTACCGGCATCAACATAATATCGCCGTAATCGCTAACCCCCGTCCCACTTAAATGGGTATGCGAAAATCCGTAGATCCTATTGTCACTATAATGATATCCACTACAACCGTCCCAGCTCCCATCAATCCTTGTATCCGGACTCAACTGTACCATTCCATGTGGTAAGGTTGCTCCAGGATAGGTATGGCCATGACCTCCGGTCCCGATCAATGGGTTTACATAAGGAACATAGCTTTGCGAAAAGAGAAAGCCAGACAGAAAAAATAGAAAAAAGAAAAGCGAAGGCTTTTGCATCAGGTAAAAATACGGATTTTGGATTGAATACCCATTCCATAAATTCTTATATTGTGCCTAATCAAAATAAAAAATATGAAAAAAATACTCTTTTTAAGTATGCTGGCTGGCGCTGTTTTCCTGGCAAGTTGCGCCTCCAAACCAAGTCCAAAATCCGTTGCTGATAAGATCTGCTCCATAGGAGAAAGAATGCTAAAGGCCGAATCCGAGGGCAAACAGGATGAAGTAAAAAAAGCAGAGGATGAAATGCAAGCCTATGGGAAAGAAATACAGGAGAAGTATAAAGACAATAAAAAATTTCTTGATGAGGTAGATGGTCTAGTAAAAACCTGCAGAAAAGAACTGGAGGCCAAATACGAAACTGACGACGATAAATAGGCTGAATTAAAGAACACTTACGAATTACGATTAGCAAAGAGTGTATTGATCGTAATTCGTAAATAAATTAATTGCTGTTCACCAGCAACTTAAATCCTTTACCATGTACATTGAGAATCTCAATCTCCTTGTCGTCTGATAAATATTTACGCAACTTGGTAATATAAACATCCATGCTTCGTGCATTGAAGTATGAATCATCATGCCAGATGGACTTCAAAGCAAAATTACGATCCAGTGTTTTGTTCAGATTTAAAGCTAACAATCTCAAAAGATCGGATTCTTTGGAGGTGAGTTTTTTCTCCGTTCCATCCATTTTCAGGATCTGTTTGGTGGAATCAAAATGGTATTTGCCTATCACAAAATTTCCCTCCTGATCCACGGAGCCCGCTACTACACTGGTCCTTTTCAATACGGCTTTGATACGCATAATAAGCTCTTCCATGTTGAAAGGCTTCGTTAAATAATCATCTGCGCCGGCTTTAAATCCTTCTATCTTATCATCGGGCAGCGACTTGGCCGTTAAGAAAATAATGGGGACATATTGATCGCTCTGGCGAATTTCTTTCGCCAATGTATATCCGTCTTTAACCGGAAGCATAATGTCGATCAAACATATATCATACTTCTGCTTGGTAAAAGCATCAAATCCCTGCTGACCATCGGTAGCCAGGGTGGTATCGTATCCTTTTGCCTGTAAATAATCTTTTAATATAAGTCCTAAATTGGCTTCATCTTCCACCAACAGGACTTTAGGTTGTACTTCTTCCATATTCGATTTGTTTAACTATTCGTTGATTTATTCTTTGGGTTGATTTAAAGGTAAAGTTATAATAAATTTACTTCCTTCGTTTAATTTACTCGTCACTGCTATTGAGCCATGGTGGTGGTCTACGATCGACTTTACGTAACTCAGGCCTAGCCCATATCCCTTTACATTGTGGACATTGCCTGTGGGGACTCTAAACAACTTGTCGAACACTTTTTGCTGATGGTCTTTTGAGATCCCAATACCATTATCCTCTACCTCTATCACCACCTGACTCCATTCGTTATTATACGTTTTCACTTTAATAAAAGGCTCTCCCGGTCTAAAATATTTAATAGCGTTATCCACCATATTAAACACCAGATTGGTGAGCATTACTTCATCACCCGCCACGTTGAATTTAGTAGCTTTAAACTCCTTGTATATTTTTATGCCATGGGTTTGTGCCTGCATGCTTAAACTACTTAGCGCCTTTTCGATCCTCAGGTGCAGATCCACATTCTTAATCTTCAGCTTAAAGTCACCCTTCTCAAAAACGGCTGATTGTAATACATTTTCTACGAGCAAAGCGAGCCGTTTGTTCTCCTCGTTGATCATATTAATGTATTTATCACGCAGCGGCGAGTTGAGCAGATCAGGGTCTTCCATCGCCTGACAGGCCAATGATATCGTGGAAATGGGGGTTTTCAATTCATGGGTGATATTGTTCACCAGGTCACTTTTTATTTCCTGTACTTTTTTCTGTTTGATAATTGTGTGAATTGTGTAATAAAAAAGTAAAATGATGATAATAAGAAGTACAAAAAACGAGATGATCTGGAAGATCATGTTTTTAAACAGATATTGGGTCTGTGTAGGGAAATATAATACAAGCATGTACTCATCGTAAAACTGTCCCATTGCCATAGGCATTACAAAATCCGATCCCTTTAATTGTTTTACATGATTACTTCGAATGCATGAAAATGTATCGAGATAATTATTGTATACCGCAAAATCGTATCGGGCCGTTACCCCCTGGTCCGATAATTTCTGGTAAATGATGGAATCGAGTCCGGCGCTGTCTACATAGCCACTATTGGCTTTCATATAAGTGTCCAGGAAATCATATAAAATAGTTTCCATCAAACTTTGTCCATGGAGTGAAAGGAATTCTGCTTTTGTGTTTCGATCTTCCTGACTCATCCCAATATCACTGCCGGTAGGCATGTCTGTATACTGGTCAAAGCCTTTTATACCAAATGGGTCAGGGAATCCGTATTGATGGTTCCCAATTCCACGGGAGAAAAATATGTTCGTTAATCCTTTTGGATTTTCAATGGTGATCTTTTCAATTTTTCCATCCTGACCTTTCTTAATAGTCGAGCGGCTGTTGGAAATTGAATCCATGTACTCGATCATTTTTTCCTGCATCACATCCATATCGAACATTCGCTCCATTTGTTTTTGTACACGATAACGTTCGTAATCATAGATCACTTCGTTCATGGCTTTAAAAACAGATTCGATGAATTGTTGCTGGCGTTGTTTATAAGCATCAGTAACCCAATAGACCTGTATACTTACAAGTCCAACCATGGCCAGGGCAATTGAGAAAATGATAAATCGGAGAAGTCTGGAATTCATGGTTTATTTCGGAGGGTAAAAATACTGGTAAGTTGAGCATTATAAAAGCGTTCTAACATATTTTAAGGTTGATCTTGGGCGGCTTTTCCGGCTATCCGCTATACTCCTCCCACGGCCAGCGGCCGTGGTGCGGGGTATCGCTGCTATCCGGGCCGCTAGCGGCTAAAGAGGGAAAAGTCAATGCTAAGAGACTTGCCAAGGCATGCATCCTCAACAATCTGAAAACCCTCCATACTTCCAAAATCAATTTTATTACTTTTGAAGAAACCTTTTTAAGCTTGATCACACTCTCCAATTATATCAACGGAAAACTCATTCCACCTTCCTCCGGAAAATATTTAGACGGAATTGATCCTTCCCGCGGAAAAGTATTTTCAAAAGTGCCCGACTCTGATGAAAAGGATGTACAGGCAGCAGTCGATGCAGCAAAAGCGGCATTCGAATCATGGAGTAATTTAGGAAGCGAAAAGCGCCATGATTATTTAATGAAGATTGTAGAGGCGATTGAAAAGAATCTGGATAAACTTGCCAAAGCAGAAAGTCTGGATAATGGCAAACCTGTTTGGTTAGCCACAGAGGTAGATATTCCAAGAGCTTCCTCTAATTTTAAATTCTTTGCAACTGCCATTATGCATTTTGCCTCTGAGGCACATAACATGGAAAATTCTGCCATCAACTATACCCTGCGAAGACCCATCGGAGTGGTTGGTTGTATTTCTCCATGGAATTTGCCTTTATACTTATTTACCTGGAAAATTGCTCCTGCGCTTGCCGCCGGAAACACAGTTGTAGCCAAACCATCGGAGATCACTCCGTATACCGCCTTTCTTCTATCAGAAATTTGTGCCGAGATTTTACCTCCCGGTGTTTTAAATATTGTTCATGGCTTGGGGGGCAAAACAGGGAATGCCATTGTTTCGCATCCGGATATAACCGCTGTATCGTTTACAGGTGGAACCAAAACCGGAGAACATATTGCCAGCATTGCAGCTCCCATGTTTAAGAAACTTTCATTAGAGCTTGGTGGTAAAAATCCCACTGTTATTTTTGATGATTGCGATTATGACCATGCCTTAAAAACAGCGGTCCGCTCTTCTTTCACCAATCAGGGAGAAATTTGTTTATGCGGTTCGAGGATCTTTGTACAGAAAAAGATCTACGAAAAATTCAAAACAGATTTTGTACAAAAAGTAAAAGAGATCAAGGTAGGTGACCCCAATGATAAGAACAACTATATGGGTGCTATAGTATCCAAACCCCATTTAGAGAAGATTGAATATTATGTGGATCTGGCCCAAAAAGAAGGGGGTAAAATTCTTACCGGTGGAAAACGAATTCAATTGACGGGTGAATTTTCAGAGGGGTATTATTTCGCACCAACCATTATCGAAGGTCTGGCATTTGATTGCCAAACAAACCAGGAGGAAATATTCGGCCCCGTTGTTTCCATTACTCCTTTTGATACTGAAGAAGAAGTGATCAACTATGCGAATGCTTCGGTTTACGGACTGGCGGCAAATGTCTGGACGTTGGATCTCAATAAAGCTCATAGGGTAGCGGAAAAAATAAAGACCGGTATTGTATGGGTAAACTGTTGGTTATTACGCGACCTGCGGACACCTTTCGGAGGAATGAAGAACTCTGGTGTTGGCCGCGAAGGAGGCTGGGAGGCTTTGAGATTTTTCACCGAACCAAAAAATGTATGCATCAAACTATCATAAGGTATTTTTTACTTTTTGTATTTCTTCTTCCGAAGTTTCTTTTTTCGCAACAGGTTGGTAGAAATGTTTCCGGCAAAAACGGCATGGTGGTTTCAGCCCGTGAAGAAGCTTCCCGGATTGGTCTGGATGTATTGATGAAAGGAGGAAATGCCTTTGATGCTGCGGTTGCGGTTCATTTTGCGCTGGCGGTTTGTTATCCACAAGCCGGCAATATCGGTGGTGGCGGTTTTATGTTAGCTCGTACTGCTTCCGGTGAAAATGTAGCGCTTGATTTCAGGGAAAAAGCGCCTGCTGCTGCTACCCGTGACATGTACCTGGACGCTGATGGAAATGTGATCCCCAATCTAAGCACACTCGGACATCTTGCCGTAGGAGTGCCCGGTTCCGTAGATGGAATGGAAACCCTGCATCAAAAATACGGAACACTTCCGTGGAAAGATCTCATCATGCCGGCAGTTGATCTGGCTGAAAAGGGATTTATTCTTACCGAACTGGATGTAATAGAACTCAATCAATATTTTGCCGACTTCGAAAGTCTGAATCCATACAACAAGTACTTCAGATCATCCCAACCTTACAAGGTGGGAGATACCATTGTACAAGCGCATCTGGGAATAACACTTCGTAAAATCGCCAACGATGGCAAAAAAGGATTTTATGACGGGCCTATTGCTTCTATGATCATCAAAGAAATAAAAAGAGGGAACGGCATCCTCACTTTCGAAGATCTGCAAAACTATCAATCCGTCTGGCGAACGCCATTGATTGGAAAATTTTATGGATATGATATTATCACCATGCCTCCTCCATCGAGCGGTGGAATTGCCCTGTTGCAAATGCTCCATATGCTCGAAAAACTGAAGATAAAAAAATATAAGATCAATTCCGCAGAATATCTATCTCTCATTGTGGAAGTGGAAAGATTAGCGTATGCAGACAGAAGCCATCACATGGGAGATCCGGATTTCTATAAAGTAAACAGCAGTGCTTTGCTGGACCAGGGCTATTTAAAGGGTCGTTATGCAGGAATTAAGCCACTTAAGTATACCCCTTCCGTGAATGTTACTCCAGGTAAAACCGAAAGTGAACAGACTACCCATTTCTCCATAGTTGATAAATTTGGAAATGCAGTAGCTATTACCACCACTTTGAACAGCAGGTTTGGAGGTAAAGTATTTGTAACCGGCGGTGGTTTTTTATTAAACAACGAAATGGATGATTTCTCCTCGAAAGCCGGTGTTCCCAATCAATTTGGTTTGCTGGGAGATTCTGCCAATGCCATTGAGCCGGGGAAACGAATGTTGAGTTCAATGACACCAACCATTGTATGTAAAAACAAAAAACCTGTTTTGATTACCGGAAGTCCGGGTGGAGCAACCATTATTACCTCTGTGCTCCAAAATATTCTACAAACCCTTCTCTACAATAAATCATTAAAAGATGCATTGGCTATGCCACGTTTTCATCATCAATGGTATCCTGATAAGGTCTATCTTGAAGAAGATTGGAGCCTTTATTCCAGCATCATTGATCAGCTAAAAAAAGCAGGGTATCCGCTTGAATATAGAGGATCTATTGGACGTGTAGACGCTATTCTCAAAAAAGGGAAGTTATATTATGGTGGTGGTGATCCGCGGGGAGACGATATGTCTGCCGGTTATTGATCAGATCACAGCCATAATTATCAGGATAAGTGAAGCTGCAAAGAACACAATCCCTCCCATCACAATTCCGGCCATGCCTAACCCCCTCGACGGAAGCCCCAGAGAAAGCCCAAGGACGCCCATAGTGATTCCTAACAAGGCCAGACCAAAAAAGGACCACAGCATGGCTAATCCAGCTGCAAAAAAGGATGCCTCCAGCAATGAAAAAAGTAAGGTGATTGCCGCAACAAAGAAGCCGATCAACGCAATTAAGCTAAAAATAAAGCTGAGAATATTCACAACTCCGCCGCCCCCTTTCGTCGCCTTTGTCTTTTTCGTATGAGGTTTTTGATATTTTCTTTTCTGAACTACAGGCGCTTTTGAATTAGTCTTCTTGGATGATTTTACCTTATTGTCCAGATTCGACGAAGTCGACTTTTCTTTTTGGGTGGATTTGAATGGAATAGTTTGTGTAAGCGGAATTTGCTGATTTTCTTTGCCGATCTTTTTGGTTTCATTCTCCGCCTTTGCTATTGGCAGATGTTCGTTTTTTATTCCAGGACCTATTTTAATATAATTACGGTGTGCATGCTGACGGGTGTTATAAAAGGATTGGTTGCAACTCGATAAAAGAATAATGGCAATAAAGCATAAGAGGCCGCATTTCTTCATAGTTGGCGTTTTGTGGTTTACGCCGAACTCTGGCTCAGAAACCATGCCAAATGTTAACTCGTGTTAAAATGGAAAGTCGTATTGGCCTGAAAATCAGCGCCTAGAATGGGGCAAAGTTAAACCCAACCGTCAATACATTTCCGGTACGTCCGTTAAATTCTGCTCTGTTCTCAAAGAAAGAGCCGATGCTGTAATTTACAAACACATTGAATCTGCTATAACCAATGCGTCCATAAACACCATAGCGGAATCGACTAACTGCAGGTACATCAAATGTTACCTGACGTAAATTGGTGGCGAGGTCTTCTCCGGGATAGTAATTTGGACCGCTGTACTTTTGCCATGAATCAATCACATAGCCGATTTTAAATCCTACAGCAAATTTGAACGTATTTCTTTTATGAGGTTTTAAACGGAAACGGAACTCCACCGGCAATTCAATAATGGCTGTTGAGATCTTCGCCTTCAACCAATCACGTTTTGTTGTAGGATTATCGCGATTGATCATTGGATCTATATTATCAAAATAAAGTTTGTTGCCTCCTGCTGAATCGCGAATGATCTGGTTGGTAAAAATATTTTCAAATGCAAAATTGATTCCTGTTGCAAAACTGATTGGACTTCTTCCGAACGGAATATCATACATAAGCGCTATATCAAATCCTCTTGAAAACGGGCTGATCCACATGCTGTCTCCCTGACCTTTGGGAGCATTCAACATGGTCATCCAGTTAAAATTAAAAAGGATCACATCCTGTTTTTTGGGTTTAGGTAATTTTTTCGTCTGATCCGTCCTATCAGTTTGCATATATGCTGCTGAAAGGGCGAAGCATATAACCATCAACGATACACAAAATCTTTTCATAAGCTAAAATTGAGATGTTACAAACGTACTTAAAATAATCATATTATGCTCTGCATGCTTACTTTTTAAATTTCAGCAGCCTTTGTAAGCTGATTGTTAAGACGTCGTTACTGAGAAAAGGTTACAGAGAAAAACTGACTACATGATCCCCATTGGAACGCGCTGTCCCATTCTTCCATTACATTTCCGGGTATTGGTTGATGCGCAGGAAACAATGGTTAACAGTGCTATCACCATAATGACATACTTAAAGCGGAGAAGAAAATTCAGGTTTTTCATAGTATAAAAATCGAGTACAAAAGTAATAAACGGGACTCATAGTATAAAATTATATACTCATCTGTTTTTTACGAATAATAAGTGAAAAACCATTAATCCCGCTATTATTAACTTAATATTCGTACATTTGAGGTCAATTTTAGCATATTCAATCATGTTTGGAAAATTCGGAGCAACTGAAATAATTATCATTCTGGTTATTGTATTGCTTTTCTTTGGTGGCCGTAAAATCCCTGAGTTAATGAAGGGTTTGGGCAAAGGGGTAAAGGAATTTAAAGACGGAGTTAAGGGAGAAGGAGAAGAAGGAGCCGATACAAAAAAAACAGATAAGTAATCCCCTATCATGAATTTCCGTTGCCTGGCTGAGGTACAGAATGCCTGGAACTCAGGTGATATTACTATCGAGCAACTGGTTGACCATTATCTGCTCAATATTTCCACAAAAAATCCTGAGATTAATGCTTTCCTGGAGG
>JANWKQ010000143.1 GCA_025451295.1 Flavobacteriales bacterium
ACCCTGGCCTGAAAATCGCCGATGCCTTTTTGCATTTTTGTCACCATTTCTGTGAGTTTATCCTTGATCACAAAATGATAATCTTTTCCGTAAGCATATTTACTGATTTTCGGTGCAGTTTCATCTTCCTGCACTTTTTCAGGATAATAGTTCAGTAATACAGAGATCACCGATTTGGAACCTTCTACTAATTTACGTGGATCAAGTCGTTTGTCGAAGTAATTTTCCATGTACTTCATGTCTCCATGCATATTTTGCCGGAGCCATTTTTCGAGACGCGGAGCTTGTTCTTCAAGGAAAGTGGCTTCACTGATCCCACAAAAGTCAAAACCAACTTCCTTAGCTGTTTTTTTAATGAAAGATGAATATTCGGATTTTGGGATCACCATTAATTTATTTTTGAAACACATCTTTCATTTTGTCATGGTGAGCTTGTCGAACCATACTGTGTTTCTATGCGGTTTTTAAAACTCCAGGTCTAAATAATTTTGATCAGCCGAACTCCGTTTCTTACCCAGATGACTATATGCTTTATCCATAACAACTCTCCCTCTCGGAGTTCTCGCCATAAATCCTTCCTGGATCAAAAAAGGTTCATACACTTCTTCAATCGTTCCGGCATCTTCGCCAACAGCGGTTGCTATGGTCGTTAACCCAACCGGACCACCTTTAAATTTTTCGATCACTGTTGTAAGGATCTTATTATCCATTTCATCCAATCCAAATTTATCCACGTTCAATGCGGTCAATGCAAATTGAGCAATTTCGAAATCGACCACACCGGTTCCTTTGATCTGGGCAAAATCTCTTACTCTTCTCAATAGTGCATTGGCGATCCTGGGTGTTCCTCTGCTGCGACGGGCAATTTCATGCGCCGCATCTGCATTGATCTCCGTTTTTAAAATAGCCGCCGATCTTTTTACTATGCTGGTCAAAATTTCCGCGTCATAATATTCAAGCCTCGAATTAATACCAAACCTGGCTCGCAATGGCGCAGTAAGCAAACCACTTCGTGTAGTTGCACCAATAAGTGTAAAAGGATTGAGATTGATTTGCACGCTTCTGGCACTCGGACCCGAATCGATCATGATATCAATTTTATAATCCTCCATGGCGGAATATAAATATTCTTCCACTACGGGGCTTAAGCGATGGATCTCATCAATAAACAAAATATCATGTGTATCGAGGTTGGTAAGAAGGCCGGCCAGATCACCCGGTTTTTCGAGTACCGGTCCGCTGGTAATTTTTATGCCAACACCCATATCGTTGGCAATGATATAAGCCAACGTTGTTTTTCCTAAACCCGGAGGTCCATGTAGCAATACATGATCCAATGCTTCATCTCGCAGCTTGGCTGCCTCCACAAATATCTTTAAATTCTCTACCACTTTAAACTGACCGGTAAAATCATTAAAGCCGGATGGTCTTAATACTTTTTCGATCTCCTTTTCGGTAGAAGAAAGTTTATCTGCTGATGGATCGAGATTCTCGTTCATTGTTTATTTTATGGCGTCTTTTCCGGTTCCCGATAGCTATCGGGAACGCTATAGCTTTTTTGTTGCCCTGATTTTTATTCCGAACCTTAAGTACAGACGGAATATATTCCATCTCTGCCTGGCACGGAATGTCTTTATAGCGCAACAAAAAAGGCGGCCGCTTCACCCCGGGGCCCAATACTCAACAAATATAGCTTAATTCATTTAATTTTTTTTAAGCTCCGGATATGAGATATTCACTACCTTCGTTTATCAAATACCATATGGGGGAATTCATCATAGAAGCGGATCATATTACCAAGAAGTATGCGAACCATACTGCGCTTGAAGATGTAAGCTTTCATATCCCTACCGGAAAAGTTTTTGGTATGCTCGGACCCAACGGGGCCGGTAAAACCACCATGATCCGTATCCTCAATCAGATCATTGCGCCTGATGAAGGTGAGTTGAAATTCAATGGCGAAAAATTATTACCAAAACATATTGAAAGTATCGGTTATCTGCCTGAAGAACGCGGACTCTATAAAAAAATGAAAGTAGGGGAGCAGGCCTTGTATCTGGCCCAACTAAAAGGACTCAAAAAAGCCGATGCCAAAGAAAAACTAAAATTCTGGTTCGAAAAGTTTGAGATGATGGGCTGGTGGAACAAGAAAGTAGAAGAACTCTCCAAGGGAATGCAGCAAAAAGTGCAGTTTGTAACAACCATCTTACACGAACCTCAGTTATTGATCCTCGATGAACCTTTTACCGGTTTTGATCCCATCAATACGGCCCTGGTAAAAGAGGAGTTGCTTGCCTTAAAGGCAAAAGGTACCAGTATTGTTATTTCTACTCATCGAATGGAATCGGTCGAAGAATTATGTGATCACATTGCATTGATCCATAAATCAAAAAAAGTATTGAGTGGTTCTGTAAAAGATATTCGACGTCAATTTAAGACCGACCTGTATGAAGTAAAGGTGTTGAATTCAAAAGATAATATAGCCTCTGTTTTATCCACCCAGTACCTGGTGTTGTCCACACATCATGATGAAGAAGAAACTACTTATCAGATCAAAGTATCAGGAGGAAATGCCAATGAGTTGATCCAGTTTGCCAGCAGAACTGGCGAGGTGCATTCTTTTAAGGAAGTAGTGCCTTCTATGAATGATATTTTTATTCAAACTGTACAAAATAATTGAAAGATTGATTTGAATACGTTAATTCAATATATTGAAAAGACCGATAAGTTGGTATCAGACAATGCTAATTGCAATTTGTTAATGGTGATTGGTAATTCGAAAAAAATGACTACTTCTTCCCAATCGCCCAATTACTTAATCCCTAATCACTAGCTTATGGGCAAGATAGGATTGATCATAAAACGGGAATATTTGACGAGGGTTCGTAACCGGACCTTTATTATAATGACCATTCTTGGACCAGTCTTGATCATTGGATTTTATGCAGTTCTCATTTTTGCGATCATATCACAGGAAGAAAAACCACATACAGTTTGTGTCGTGAATAATTCTTCCATGTCAGCAACCATGAACAAAACATTCCAGCGATATAATATCCTGAAGCCTAAAAGTAATTTGAAGTTTATATTTAAATATAATGATAGGTTTGAGGCGATAGATCATATTAAGGAAGGGGAATATCAGTCCATATTATATATACCACCTAACTGCCCCCCTCACTACAGTGGAATCAGACTTGCTTATGATGTGAGGCCAAGCAATACGATGAAACTTGCCATCGATGCGGAGGTAAGTAAAATGGCGGAGGAGATGAATATGTTTTTTATTGGGGTGGATGCAGTATATAAAGACAGTATCCATGAATCCATCAATGTGAGAATGCAAACGGCGGAGAGCATGGGTGATCCGAAAGCGGAGGATAAAGAGCAGTTGAGAACTGTTCAATCTATATTGGCGTATATTTTCGGTATTGGTATTTACCTTTTTATATTCATGTATGGTGTGCAGGTTTTTAGAGGCGTTATGGAAGAAAAGACCAATAGAATTGTGGAAGTAGTTGTTTCTTCGGTGAAACCGTTTCAATTAATGTTGGGGAAAATTATAGGGATTGCTTTGGTTGGTTTAACGCAATTCATCATCCTGGTAACGTTCACCGGGTTGGTTATTTCTGCATTAACCATGGCCTTTGCGCCAACTATTGCTCAGCAGGTTCAGAGTGGTAGTATGGAATCTCAGCTCGATGTTAGCGGATTTAATATGGGCTATTTTTTAGATGCATTATATTTAATGAACCTGCCTTTGATCCTTGGAGTTTTTGTTTTTTACTTCATTTTTGGGTATTTGTTATACGCATCTTTGTTTGCAGCCGTTGGCTCGTCGGTCGACAGCGAATCCGATTCACAACAATTCATGTTACCCATCACCTTGCCCCTCATTTTCGCCTTTGCAATGGGTCAGTATGTAGTGAATGATCCTGATGGGGTACTGGCAGTTATTCTTTCTATGATCCCATTTACATCTCCCATTATTATGACGGTGCGTGTCTGTGTTGGCAGTGTCCAGATTTGGGAAGTACTTGTATCAATGACAATTTTAATGGGTACTTTCTATTTTGTGGTAAAGATGGCTGCCAAAATTTACCGTACAGGCATTCTCATGTATGGTAAAAAGCCAAGCTATAAGGAGCTGTTTAAATGGCTGAGGTATAAGAATTAGATTTTTATGCCGTTCTTAAGTTACCATTTGTGGGACTTAGAACTCTTCATTCCTTGAGTCCCTTAAAAGACGACTTAATTTGGAAAACATCATAAAATAATTATCTTTAAATCAGCAACTTACATATTTTTTAAGTAAAATATATGCAACCAAAAGTCCAATCCAAGTCATATAAGTATACAACGGGGTTTAATTTCTTATTGCGGTAGATGGCGAATACGATAAAAGATACTGATAAGGAAGAAATAATCGAAGGATGCAGAAACAACGACAATGTGATGCAAACCAAACTCTATTATTTATACTATCCTGTTATTTATAATACCATTGCCAGATATATTGTAGATGACGGCGATAAAGAAGACATACTACAGGAAACGTTCATTAAAATATTTAATCATATCAAAAAACTAAAAGAGAACAATTTGTTGGTTCCCTGGATGTGTAGAATTGCGGTTAATTTATGTATGGATAAATTAAGAAAAAACAAAAAACTCCATTTATCTTCTGAATTATACCTTGCTAACAGATCGGATGAACATGAAACAGAAGATTTGGAAGTTGATAGTTTAAATGGGATAACGATAGAGGATGTAAATGAAATATTGGATCAATTACCAAACGGCTTTAGAACCGTTTTTATGTTGTATGCGATTGAAAACTATAGTCACAAGGAAATAGCCCAATGTATTGGAACCTCAGAGTCTAATTCAAAAACTCAGTATATGAGGGCTAAAATTGCTATTAAAAACCTGGTTAAACAAAAATTGGAATGCAAAGGAATGACATAATCATCAAAGAGTTTGTGAAGACGATCAAAGAATCACCGCTTGCAGTAGAGGGAGATCCGGTATTGTTGAGTAAAGTCTTTGAAGCACTCGAAAAAAAGAAAAAAAGGAGAAGATTTATAGCCATTTTCCTGTTTATTTCCATTGGATTGGTCGGATCGGGTTTTGTTATCAGGGGTCTTTATTTACAGAATGATAGACTAAAGGAAAACAAGGAAGTGGCTGGATCATCAAAACACCTGATTGCTCAGGTACAAAATGAAATAAGTACGTTGAATGATCTAAAAGAAAAAAAGGTAGTTCCACCAACCGAAGAGATTATAATCACACCTAAAAAACGGACTTATAACCGTAAAAATGTAATCAGCTATAAATCCAAAAGTCATCAGATCGATATTGTGAAGGGGGAGACAGAAGAGTTCATTCAAATTAATGTTTTTGGCGTTGATGGGGCTGAAAAGGATTTTCTGAAGATCATTGAAGATCTAAAAAAATCTTATCAGAACAATGAATTTTCGGTCGACTCCGTAAAGCATCAATAATTTTTATTCACCAAATAAAATTACTTATGAAAAAATTTTACATCGTATTCATGATGGTGCTTTTGTCCGCTTCAGCGGTAAAAGTACATGCCCAGGATCCTCCGTTTTCGCAGTTTTATGCAAATCCTTTATATTTAAATCCTGCACTCGCCGGTTCTAAAATATGTCCGCGGATCGCAATCAATACCCGGTTACAATGGACTTTAATTTCAGGAAACTACAGAACCTATGCCGCCTCTTTTGATATGCATGCAAATGCATTACAAGGAGGCATTGGTGTCCGGTTTATGCGTGATGAAGCCGGACAAGCTACCATTACCAGTCATAACATGGCTATCATGTATTCATACCATATCAAACTTTCCAGGAGCTTATCTATGAGAGTAGGGGCTGAAATTGGCTTTATGCAGCGATCACTGAATACCCGTGATCTTAATTTTGGTGATCAGATTGATACAAGGTATGGATTTGTTTATCTCACGAAAGAGGCATTTGATAATGCCGATAAAATGATGTTCGATGCCGGTGCCGGTGCAGTGATCTATAGCGATGTTTTTTATGGTGGTGTCGCGTTTCATCACATCAACGAACCCAATGAAGGATTCCTTGGGAATTCCAAGCTCCCCTTTAAATTTACAGCGCATGCAGGAGCAATGATCCCGATTGGTCGTACCCGTAAATATGCCGGAGAAGCTTTTATTTCACCTAATATCCTGTTCCAGTTGCAACAGAATTTTTATCAGTTGAATGTTGGTTTTTATGCAGGAAAAGGGCCGTTTGTTGGAGGCCTTTGGTATCGAAGTAACGACTCTTTTATTGCACTGGTAGGTATTCAAAAAGGGATCTTTAAAATTGGATATTCTTATGATATTACCATTTCAAAATTGACGAATGCCACTGCCGGGTCTCACGAAATCTCTTTAGGTTTTCAGTTTGGCTGTAAACCACCTCGTATAAAATACAGGACCTTTATATGTCCATCGTTTTAGGGGTTTCTATCTAGATTTAATTAAAAACGACGATCTCGTTTCCATTAAAGCTGGCGAACACCATACTCGGGAATGAATCCTGGTGAAAAATATTTCCATCCTTATCGATGGCGATGCAACCGGCAAAACCTTCGAATGGTTTGAGTTCATCAAAAGATTTTTGAAAAGCCTCTTTTATTTTCATTCCATCAGTAACGCGGGTCACAATTTTGGTAGCAAGCGCTACACGCAAAATATCTTCACCTACACCTGTACAGGAGACCCCACAAAATTCGTTGCAGAAATTTCCGGCAGTCGTAGCGGAATCAGAAATCCTACCGGGAATTTCAAACCCTTTTCCACCGGTGGAAGTAGCTGCCGCTAAATTTCCATTGGCATCGATGGCTACACATCCTACAGTGCCCAAAGCTTTTGCTTTTTTCTTGGCTTCGTATTCCACTACTCTTTGTGGAATGATCGGATCATAATATTCAAATCCATGAATACGGGCAAACATCAATGCGCCTTCACCACCCAGTACAGTATCATCAAATGGCATTAATTTTTCTGCCACGCGGATCGGATTTTTTACATTTTCAATATTGATCACACCTGAAAACTTTTTTGTGATCCCATCCATTAATGATGCACTCATTCTTATTTTTCCATCACTTTGGATCTGGGAACCTGTGCCGGCATTAAACAATGGATCATTTTCCAATAATTCCGTGGCAAATACCACCGTTTCAAGTGCCGAGTGGGTCTGTAAATATTGATAGGAAGCTTTTGCAATTTCACTCAAAGCATTTTGTTTCGCTATTTTTACTTCCACACTCTGACTGGATTCACTAAAAAAACCACCGTGTATGATTAATTTGGGTGTCATCTTTTCTTAATCTCCTGAAGTAACTGCCTTATGCAGGATGAGTTGATGGCTTTTCAGATCATAATGATCATACATGGCCATTACATGCACTACTAAATTATCGATGGAGATGGGTTCTCCCATATCTACATAAGTAAGATTGGTATCTTTTATATTTCGGCCATCAACCAGTATCACAAGTCCGGAACCGATGGCTTCCATCGAACAATTATCTTTGATCAATAAACCGGTATCTTCTCCCAATCCAATTCCAAGTACCCGTGGATTGCTGGCCACTGCCTGGAATAATCTTCCTATCCTCCCACGATGCACAAAATGTGTATCAATAATTACATCTTCAATGAAGCCTAATCCCTGTGTAATTTTTACTTCTCCTTTTAATAAGGCTTCACTACTGGAGCCCTGATAGATCATATTCGACGAAGCGGCCGCAGCGCCTGCTGAAGTGCCTGCATACACAAAATGGTCGTTTTGATATTTATCGGTGAGCAGATCATGAAACTTGGTACCACCTAAGATAGAAGTAAGCCTCAATTGATCACCACCTGTAAACATCACGATGTCAGCTGCCCTTAAACGTTCAATGGCTTCCTCTTCGTTGGCCTGTTCTCTTCTTTCGATGTTGAGCACATCTACATTTCTTGATCCGAGGTATTCAAAAGCTCTTTTATATTCTCTTCCTACCTGTTCAGGAATTTTGGAAGCGGTGGTGATGATCTCAATCCTGGATTCTCCCTTGTGTTTCGATTCGAGCATGATCCGCATAAGGATCCCTTCTTCGAAAAAGTTCAGGTTATTTTTTACATCTGCATCGAAATCGCTTTCTGTAAAGCTTCCTTTATCGACCGCTCCTCCGATAACAACGAGGGTGCCTTTTGGTGTAATATCGTTCTTTCCCATAGTTTGAGACTACAAGATTAGTATTATTTGACGTAGTATGATCTATATATGAAGGCATTTTTAAGTATAGATTTGTTAATAAAGAGGATGCGTTTTGCTAGCCGCAAGCGGCCCGGGGTGCAGCGGCATCCTTTTTATTGCATTCTGGAATAATTTTCGAATCGATTGTACAGACGTGCCATGGCACGTCTCCTCATGTTGACGAATAGTAACCAGTAAGCAATAAAAAGATATAGCGGTCCAGATAGCTATCGGGAACAGGAAAAGCCGCCCAATAAGGTAAAATGAACGATTCTTTACCTCATTTTTTTGCTATTTCAAATAATCCGCATAAATTACCATTAGAAATACCGGAATGCTATGAAGATTTTAAGTGTACAGGCCTTAAGAGGACCGAATTTGTGGAGTGTAAACCGTAAAAAACTAATTCAAATGCGCCTCGATCTGGAGGAGCTGGAAAATTTCCCTACCAATAAAATTGACGGATTTAGTACAAGGATACGGGAAATGTTCCCGACCATGATTGAACATCGCTGTTCGGAAGGTGTGGAAGGTGGTTTCTTTATGCGGATAGACCGGGGTACCTGGATGGGACACGTGATCGAACATATTGCGCTGGAAATACAAACGCTGGCCGGTATGGAAACCGGTTTTGGAAGAACCCGTGAAACCAAAACTGCCGGAATTTATAATGTGGTGTTTAGCTATGTGGAAGAAAAAGTAGGACTTTTTGCCGCCGAATCTTCTGTTGCCATTGCACAGGCTTTGATCGATGGAACCGAATATGATCTGCAGGGAGATATAAAGAAAATGAGGGAGATCAGGGAAGAAGTTCGTCTCGGCCCCAGCACAGGATCGATTGTGGATGAAGCGGTGGCCCGTGATATTCCGTGGATCAGGCTAGGGACTAACTCATTAGTGCAATTAGGATATGGAGTAAATCAAATCCGTTTTCAGGCGACGATGACCTGTAAAACCAGCAGTATTGCCGTTGATATTGCCTGTAATAAGGAAGAAACCAAACGAATGCTGAATAATGCATCTATTCCGGTTGCCCTTGGGGATATTTGTATTGATGAAGAGGGTTTAAAAGCAACCATTAAACGCATCGGATATCCATTGGTGTTAAAACCGTTGGATGGAAATCATGGGAAAGGAGCATCCATTAATGTGAACAATTACGAAGATGCACTGGCGGGGTTAATGCATGCAAAAAATTATTCAAGAAAGGTAATTGTAGAAAGATTTATCACCGGATACGATTTCAGGGTGCTGGTGATCGACAATAAAGTAGTGGCGGCTGCTCAAAGGGTTCCGGCCAATGTGGTAGGAGATGGAAAACATTCGATCCAGGAATTAATTGATATTGAAAATCTGAATCCAAAAAGAGGGTATGGACATGAAAATGTTCTCACTGAAATAGCCGTCGACCGCGACACCATGGATCTGCTGGCAAAGAAAAATTATACACTGGAAACGAAACCAGGGAAAGACGAAGTTGTTTATTTAAAGTCAACAGCGAATTTGAGTACCGGAGGCACCTCCATTGATGTAACCGATATGATGCATCCGGAAAATGTTTTTCTGTCAGAAAGAATTTCAAGGGTGATAGGTTTGGATGTTTGTGGAATTGATATCATGGCTCCGAATTTAACTCAACCTTTAAAGGAAAGTGGTGGCGTGATCCTTGAAGTAAATGCGGCTCCGGGTTTCAGGATGCACCTGGCACCCAGCGAAGGGTTGCCCAGAAACGTGGCTGCACCTGTGATCGATATGTTATACCCTCCAGGCAAACCATCACGTATTCCCATAATAGCGGTAACCGGTACGAATGGAAAAACAACTACCACCCGTATGCTGGCTCACATGGTAAAAAGTCAGGGTTATAAAGTTGGATTCACAACTTCAGATGGGATCTATGTACAAAATCATATGCTCGAGAAAGGTGATACAACCGGACCTTTGAGCACCGAATATATTTTAAAAGACCCAACGGTTGATTTTGCTGTATTGGAAACAGCCCGAGGTGGAATTTTACGTTCCGGTTTAGGATTTAGTCGTTGTGACATTGGTGTGATCACCAATATCCAGGAAGATCATTTGGGAATTAGTGATATTGAAACATTGGATGATCTGGCCCGTGTAAAAGCGGTGGTTGTAAGGAGTGTAAAAAAAGATGGTTGGGCAGTACTCAATGCTGAAAGTCCGCATTGTGTAAAAATAGCAGATGACCTGAGCTGCAATATTGCGTATTTCAGTATGGATGAAAATCATCCGGTGATTATAAGACACTGTAAAAAAGGTGGCGTTGCTGCCATCTATGAGAATGGATTTATCACGATTAAAAAAGGGGACTGGAAGATCCGTGTGGAGAAAGCCACTCATATTCCCTTGACCATGGCAGGTAAGGCGAAATTTATGATCGCCAATGTACTCGCTGCTACGCTTGCCGGATTTTTATACGGATTTAAAACGGATGAAATGAAACTGGCATTGGGAACTTTTATTCCATCTGCCGCCTTAACTCCTGGTCGTATGAATATTTTCAACTTCAGGAATTTTAAAGTGATGATCGACTTTGCACATAACAAAGCCGGGTATTTAGCCATCGAAGATTTCTTGACAAGTATTGAATCGGCGCATAAAGTAGGAATTATAGCCGGCGTAGGAGACAGGAGGGATGAGGATATCCGGGACATCGGACAAATTGCAGCTAGGATGTTTGATCATATCATTATTCGCCAGGAAAAATATTTACGCGGAAGGACTGAGGAAGAGATCATCAGCTTGATTCTCGAAGGAGTTGCATCTGTTGACAAGAATGTAACCTATGAAATTGTTCCGAAAGAGATTGAAGCGATCAAGCATGCCATTAGTCTGGCCAGAGAAGGGTCTTTTATTGTGGCCCTCAGTGATGTGATCACCAATGCCATTGATATTGTACAGGAATACCTGGATAGGGAAATTGAAATGGAAGAAGCGGAAAGCGTGAAAGCTTAGGTAGTTGCTAAACCGATCTTATGAAAAAAACGAATGATTTTTTAATCATTTCCTCATTGGTACCCGATCTGGAAATTATTTCCATATCCGATTTTCGTCAGATAGGATTTTAAAAAAAATATTCACTGGTATATCATGAATGGTATGAATCGGCGGTGAAGTGGTTGGAACTGGAATCAAAATGACAAAAACATGGAATATCTAAAATTTCTGGATTCAATCGGTATTTTTTTGGTTGGATTAGGTTTGCTCATTTTTTCAGGCCGCTTATTTCCAAAATCCGAGCGAAATGATAAAAAGAAACAATTTTGGGTTCGAATGGCGGGATTGGGAGTTATGATCATAGCCATTGTCTTTGGAGTGGTGAAATCTATGTTACCCATTTGTTTTTATGTTTTTGGGGAACGGGTTTGTTGGAATGAGATGAGTATGTTCTGATTGCTACTCCGCTCCGCTGCGAATTCTGCGGGAAACAAAAGGAGTGCTGCGTAAGCGGCACTTTCAAGAAGTTCAGCTATTGATCCGCTTCCTTATCCAACCAAAAAGGTATATCCAACATTTTGAGCCTTCCTTTCGGATTTGGTTCATAAATATTAATGAGATGAAGGGTATGAAGCCCCTGATCAAAATTACCTACATCTATATAAGTAGTAATTCCCATCGTGGTACTATTGTTCCCATGAATAGTATAAAATTCCAGATGTTGATAAACGGAATCATCAACAGAAATCTGCCATATATTTTCAAAAAACCGCTGATCAGGATTTTCGATCTTATCGATAAAAGGGTCATATCGAATGCTGTAATTAATAAAAAGACTTAGTACGGGATCAGAAATAATATCGGATTGAATGCTTGCCTGGTGACTTCTGCCGTCGGATGTTTTGTTCCTATACAGAAATTCGGAATAATGCTGTTCAGATTCTGTTAGAGAAAATCTGTATCCTCGGTTATCGAACATATTAGGCCAATGCAATTTTCGGTATATGGATAAATAAGTAAACATACAGGTTACCAGGATAAACGAACCGTAGTATAATGCCACTTTCCATCGGGCAATGTGTTGCGACACAAAATCAAAGCCTTTTTGGTAAACAAACCGAAGACTGATATAATCGAAAACCTTGAAAAACGGATAAACGATATAGGATAGATAGGGTGTTTTACGAATACCGCTGAAAAGAAAGAGATCCAATACATAAAGACCCAGGATGCCTGCGAAAGGGTACCAAATGGTTAGGCCGGTTATCTGTTGCACGTATATAACAATACCCAGGATTGAAAAGAACAATAGAAGCCATCCTGCGATAATAAATACGATAGTAAACGTATTGTACATCATCCAGGCGGATAATTTATCCAGCAGTATGATGAGTCGGGGCAAATTGGAATGTTCAATATTAGCAAAGGGTTTTGACAATTTGATTGGCTCTACCCCTTTGTCCTGTTTGAACATAGCACTCAGTGAAACCAACGATACCCAAAAAGACCGTAATAAAACATGTAAAAAGAAACCGAGGGTAAGACCTTTAATAGCCAGCATAGAGGCCATGAAAAGAACCCTCTGCCCAGTAAAATCCTGCGTATAGGAAAGCTGGTAAAAAAAATCGATCATAAGATCGGATAGCTGGAATAAGGAAAAGATGGCACCACCTGAAATAAGGATTTCCAGTTCCCAGGAATTATCCTGCAACATTTTTAACCATCCGGGTGCAGCTGGATCATCTCCGTCATTTTCGAGTGACTGATTTCTTCTTCTGGCTTTGGTAAATAATCCCATGCTAAAGGTTGATTCGGTCTACTAAGATATATTTATTTTTTATGTACCCTCGAATTAATGATCGAAAAAGGGGGTGGTTCCCCATAATAAAACCCTCCTTATAATAGGTTATTTCCTCATATTGATCCTACCTGTAGCCTTGGGCTACAGGTTCTTTGGCGGGGAGTTTTACTCCCCATTAATGGACTTGTAAATTTCTTTTCGTTTATCAACTAAAGAAGTATATTATTCGCAATCAAGTTTGACAAAATATTTGGCATGGATACGGGTTATAAAATAAGAAATCAGGAAAAACCTTATTTCCTTACATTTCAAGTTATCAATTGGGTGGATGTGTTTACACGAAAACGCTATAAGGATATTATTGTTGAAAGTTTAAATTTTTGTGTCAAAAATAAATCACTAAAAGTACATGGATGGGTGATTATGAGTAATCATCTTCATGTTATTTTTTCACATGAGTATAATTTATCAAATATTATTCGGGATTTTAAGACTCATACCAGTAAAGCGATCGTTCGGTCAATCATTGAATTTCCTGAAAGTCGAAGAGATTGGATATTATTCCAGTTTAATCTTCGGGGGAAAATGAATACACGGAATAAAAACTTTCAATTCTGGACCCATTCCAATCATCCAATAGAACTTAACACCAATGAAATGATTGATCAAAGGTTGAATTATATTCATGAAAATCCGGTGAGGGCTGGTCTTGTTTTACAGTCAATTCATTATGCTTATAGCAGTGCAGGTGATTATGCTGATCTGCCGGGTTTAGTTCCAGTTGTTAGGATTGATTAATCTATTTATTATGGCAACTAAAAGTTGCCACCACTTAGCCTGTAGCTGCAAGCTACAGGCAGAGCCTAAGATTTTTTTAGGTATGCCCTGGCTTAATGATCGAAAAACAAGGGTCTGCCTGCTTTAATAAAGCGTTCTGTATAATAGGTCATTTCCTCGTATTGATCAATGATAACACCTCTGGAACAACTATGCATCATCTGGATCTTTCCATTGTCGATACTTATTACAAGGGTTACATGACCTATGGATGAGCTGCTTTTGTTTCTGCCTTTAAAAAAAAGAAGATCTCCTTTACGGACTTGATCAAAATTTACTTCTTTGGTTGAACTGGCTATGCTGCTGGAAGAAAAAGGCAATGTAAATCCATAGGCGGAGAATATATAGGACAGATAGCCGCTGCAATCCATCGCCCTGCCATTAGGCCCCTGAAAACGATAGGGTTTTCCAAGAAATGTTTTGCCCAGTTCAATGATCGAATCAACAGACTTGAAGTTTTGTGTATTCGTATTGATAAGAGAAATGGAATCTACTGCACCTGATTGAACATTCTGCGCATGCATTTTGAAGATCGTTGTGGAAACAATCAACAGAAGAAAACTAAGCCGAAGCGTTATTTTAGCGCAAAAACTCATAGAACGAAGATAGAAAATATTATTGACCGGGTATTTTTAACCGTGTAGAAGCCGGCTCATCGAGGCTCAGACTGGGCAAACGTTTTTGCCAGATGATCTCCAGACAACAGAATCCAAATTCTTCCACCACCTTTCCATGTAATAAATAACAACCCGGACCCGAAAATGGGTTTTGTTCGGCAACAGGTGGAAAAATTACGGTATCGATCCATTCTCCATGCAGGTCGATAAAGGTTCCGAAATGCATGTTTCTTCCATCTTTGGTCTGGGTATTTTTTATATGAACGAGATAACCGACCAGGCTTACATTTTGGTTAATATAAAATGGGAATAATGCGGCGGTCACATCTCCCTTTGGTAATTCTTTGACAAATACAAAAGGGGGAGAACTCACCGTAAATCCGATCAATTCAACTTCATCATAGGGGTCTTCCAGTGGATGCGTCCATAGTTTGGGCAGGGTAAATTCCTTTGTCTCCGTTTCAAAAAGTGAAATAGAAGGGCTGGTTTTTTTTGTTTTTCCAAGGAGAAAATGAATATCCCATAACAATTCTTTCTTTTTCTTTCCTGTAAACCGAAAAACATCTGCTCTTACCAGGGTCATTAATTGCTCCAGTGAAATGGGTACACGTTTAATAAAATCTCTCAGATCCTTAAACAAACCATTTTTTCTTCGTTCATGTAAAATGGAATCAACAGTGTTTTCTTCGAGTGTGCCAATCATGGCCAATCCGATATAAATATCCGTTTCGATTAAAATGGCCATTTCATCACTTGTATTGATGCAGGGTAAATGAACAGTAGCCCCATGTTTTCTGGCTTCATGAAAATATACTTCAGTAGAATAAAAACCACCACCATTATTAATGGTAGCCACCATGAACTCCAACGGATAATATGCTTTTAAATATAAACATTGATAACTCTCTACGGCATAGCTGGCTGAATGTCCTTTGGCAAATGCATATCCGGCAAAACTTTCAATCTGGTCCCAAACGTCTTTTGCATGATCGGTTGCAATATTTTTTTCGGAGCAATTAGAAAAGAATTTATTTTTTACTTCCTGGAATTCTTCCCTTGATCTGTATTTCCCACTCATACCTCTTCTCAATACATCTGCTTCTGCCAGGGTTAGTCCGGCAAAATAATGAGCTACTTTGATAACATCTTCCTGGTAAACCATCACACCATAGGTTTCGGGCATGAGTTTATACAGGGTGGGAAAAGTTTCTTCTGCCCATTTCCTTCTTTCCAGATCCCGATGTCGCAGGATATATTCACGCATCATACCACTTTGAGCAACACCGGGACGAATAACAGAACTGGCCGCCACCAGTCCCAGATAATCGGCTACTTCCAGTTTCCGAAGTAGCATCCGCATGGCGGGTGATTCTACATAAAAACAACCGATGGCGGTTCCTTTTCTTAGTAATTCATTGGAAGGGATATCTTTTTTTAATACCTGCATGTTATGGATATCCACTTCTTCACCTCGGCTTTTAATGATCTCCAAAGCCTCTTTGATCTTAGCCAATCCTCGCTGACCAAGAATATCAAATTTGTACAGACCTATATCTTCAGCAATATGCATATCAAAATGTGTGGTTGGGAAACCTTTGGGTGGCATAAAGGTGGCCGTATAATGATGGATCGGTTTTTCCGAAATAATAATTCCGGCGGCATGCACAGTGAGATGGCTTGGAAAATTATGAATATGGTTACTATAATACAGGATAAGCTTTCCTATTTCATCATAACTCGTATGCTCCTGTTGTAATCGTTTGATTTCATGATCCGGTAATCCAAACACTTTAGCTATTTCCCGGATCACGGATCTAAACTGAAAAGTGCTGTAGGCTCCCAGTAAAGTAACATTTGGAAATGTTTTAAAAATATAGTCCGTTACATCTTCCCGGTCCTTCCATGAAAAATCAATATCGAAATCAGGCGGTGTTTTACGGAATAAATTAATGAAACGTTCAAAATAGAGATCCAGCTCGATAGGATCTACATCCGTAATCCGCATCAGATAAGAAGCGATGCTGTTTGCTCCGCTACCTCTGCCTACATAAAAATATCCTTTTTCTCTTGCATAATTCAAAATATCCCAGGCAATGAGGAAATAGGATACGAATCCTTTTTGGTGGATCACTTTGAACTCGCTGGTGATCCGGTCGAGGATCACATCATTGATCTCTTCGGGTCTGTATCGATAGCTCAATCCATCATAACAAAGTTTTTTCATCATTTCAATGTCCGTTTCCTCATTGCCCGTATATGTTTTTTGATTGTTATGACCATGTTCGTTGTTGAGATCAAATTCAATCTTACATTCGGATAGTATGCGTTTTGTATTTTCGATGATGATGGGATAATTTTCAAATGCTTTTTCGAGTATCCTTTCTTCGATCATCATCTCATCGGGTTTTGCTTCTTCTGTTTTTGGGAGCTGACTTAACAAAGCATTTGTATCAATGGCTCGTAGGATACGATGTGCATTAAAATCTTTTTTTGTTTTGAAAGTAACGGGGTGGAGGATCACTATTTTTTCCTGGTGATGTTTCCATTCGGTAAAGAGTAATTTGCTGATCTCGGGGATCCGGATCCCCAGGTATTCATTTTCTTTTAATTCATGTGGTTTCTTTTTCCCATAAGGATAGATCACAAATACTTCTTCGAAAGCAGGTGCTGTATCGGGGATATCTTTTCCTACATGGTTATGTTCGGAGAGAAATGTATTCAATTCGTAAAAACCATGATTATTTTTTGCAATACCAATGAATTGCTGATCTGCACCATTCCTTAAATCGATTCCTGCGACAATCCGGATATCATATTTAGGACTCTGACGAAGCATATCAAGAATGGCAGATGTATTATTGATATCCGTTAATACCAACTCCCGGATTCCTTTTTCCTTCGCATCCTTCAACAACACTTCGGGAGAAATGGTTCCGTACTTGAGGCTATAATATGTATGGCAGTTAAGAAGCAATTGACGAATGACGATTGACGAGTGACGAATGTTGCTGACGCCTGATTACTTCTCTGCTGTCTAACTGCCTGACGGCAGTGAGACGTCTATTGAATAAATTACCCATAGTTATAAAGTTGTTTGTTGACTGTTTTCTTTGTTTCTAACTGTTTTAATGGAAGCAACGGTTATCGAAATGACTTCATTGATCTCTTTTTTAATATGGGATACCCTGAGAACATCGACCATGGATATTTCCTCCAGCACTTCAAGCCAGAATAAGGTTTCATCAGCTTCCTCTTCCACAATCTTGAGTTTATTAATAAAATCAGCAGATGATTTTGCTCTGCAGGCGGCTCTATAATTAGCTCCAACAGAAAAAGAGCTTCTTATTACTTGTTTTTGAATTTCCCAGAGTGTTGGTTTATTAGGAAGATCTTCTACCAACTTCAAGGTATCTAATCCTATTTGCTTTGTCCTTTGTTTTAACTTTTCAATCATATTTGTTGGTTTTATGTTTATTCAAACTTCGTCATTCATCAATAAGCAGCAGTGACGTTCGAAAAGCGGTGACGAACGGCCAGCAGCGAATACTCGTCATTCGTCATTCGTCAATCAATTCCTGCGGTGAGCAGGAATTACCGGTGGTTGCCCATTAAACGGATTCTGGAACATCCCCACTCCGGTGGTATCCATGGTGCATGCACGTTTAACAGCATCTTGTCCAAACCTTGTTCTTATTTTATCCATCGCCTGGTATAATTTTACTTGTTCAGCGGTGTCTTCAAATAAATTGATCTGGTATCCGCCTTGTACGAGATGACTCAGACGTACACCCACCAACCTTACCAAAACTCTTCGGTTATAAAGTGCATCAAATAATTCCATCACTGTTTGAATGATCGTATGGTCGTTTGCTGTATATGGGATATGGGTTTGCCTGGTTCGGGTATCAAAATCAGAATAACGAACTACTACGGTAATGCAGGAGGTGAGTCTGTTTCCCATTCGCAGATAATAAGAAAGTTTTTCGGCCATCGTTGTAAGAATTTCTTTCAGGTCACGAATGTTGGTGGTATCTTTTTCAAAAGTTAAAGAAGAAGAGATTGATTTTCTATCATGAAAAGGGATCACAGGCGAATTATCTATTCCATTTGCTTTTTTCCAGAGGGTGATCCCATTTTTGCCCATTACTTTTTCCATGAGTTCTACCGGCATTTCCTGGATGGTTTGTATCTGTTCAATTCCCATACTACGGAGCATCTTATAAGTTTGGTCACCTACCATGGGAATTTTTTTTACGGAAAGCGGAGCCAGGAATCCTTTTTCATCACCCAATGGGATCTGGGTATAATTATCCGGTTTTGCCTGGCCGGTTCCAATTTTCGCCACGGTTTTACTCGTAGAAAGTCCGAACGAAAGAGGCAAACCTGTCTGTTTAGTGATTTTTGTTCTAAGTTCCTGGGCCCATTTATAACAACCAAAAAATTTATCCATACCGGTAACATCAATATAGAATTCATCGATAGACGTTTTTTCATAGAGCGGAGCATGTTCCTTAATAATTTCTGTTA
>JANWKQ010000144.1 GCA_025451295.1 Flavobacteriales bacterium
AACCTGTAAAAAAGGGACCTGTTCACGTTCAGAAAAAGGAAACCAAAATTTCCATTTCCAATAAAAAACTTAATTGGATAACGGCTATTGTTATTGGCTTATGTGGTTTTCTTCTTTATGCCAACACCCTTAACCATGATTGGGCATTAGATGATTATTCGGTGGTTGCCCAGAACGTAATGACGCAGGGAGGCGTTGATTCACTTGGAACGATCCTGAGCAATGGTTATAGAGAGGGGAATTATGCAGTGGAAGATAACTTATACCGTCCGCTTACAAAAGCCATGTTTGCCATTGAATACGATCTTTCGGGAGGTAAAGAATATTTTGAACAACCACATGCCAAACCGTTTTTACTCCATTGGATGAATGTATTCCTCTACGGACTACTTTGCGGATTTATTTTCCTGAGTCTCTTAAAGTTTTTTCCGGGCCAATATTATCTGGCGCTTATCACCTCTTTGTTGTTCATGGTGCATCCGCTGCATACGGAAGTTGTTGCTAATATCAAGAGCAGAGATGAAATACTGGCTTTGTTTTTCCTGATCGCCTCTCTGCGTTTTGCGAAGATGTATGCGGATACGAATAAGTTTAAGTGGATCGGGCTGGTTGGATTGTTCTATTTTCTGGCCTTGCTCACCAAAGAATCAGCGATCACTTATGTGGCTTTGTTACCTGTTTCTCTGTATTTTCTTACCAAACAATCCTGGTCGAAGATTGGTATCGCAACCGTTTGTATGCTGGTAGTTACCGGCATTTATTTGCTGATCCACCAACAGGTAATAGGAGGGATCGGACTGCCACAAAAGACCATTCCATTGGCGGATAATTCCATTAATGTTCCCGGTAGCAGCCAAATGAATAAAAGCATGACAGCCATTTATATTCTGGCGCAGTATTTAAAACTCATGTTCATTCCACACCCACTTTCCTGTGATTATTCCTATAACACTTTCCCTTTTGTGACCAGTTTTTCACATCCTGGGTTCCTGTTATCGTTGGCAATACACCTGGGTTTGTTGGGGTATGCCATATGGACCTTTAAGAAAAGATCGGTGATTAGTTATGCCATTTTCTTTTATTTTATTACGATCTCCATTGTAAGCAATGTGTTTCCTGGCACACTTATCGGAACTAATCTCGCCGAACGACTTGTGTTTATGCCATCGCTGGCATTTTGCCTTGCCATTGCTTACCTCATTACCAGATCATTGAAGGCTGAGCGGATTGTACCCGTGAGTATTTCGGAAATTTTCTCAAAGAAGGCTGCCGTATGGTTGATACTTTTACCGGTGATGCTCATAGCTTCCGTAAAGACCTTTAGCAGGAATAAGGATTGGAAAAATGATTCGATCCTGTTCAATGCCGACGTAAAGAAGGTTCCGAACAGTGTACATATGTTGCTGTATCATGCGGGAATGATCACTAATGCGGATTCATTAGCTATTAAAACACCCGAGAAAAAACTGGAAACACTTCGGGCCGGTGAAAAGGATATGTTGAAAGCATTAAGCATTCTTGAAGGATTCCCGAATGCACATAGCACCATCGGTAGAATTTACAAAGAAATGGGACAGTTCTATGCGGAGAGAAATGAAGGGCAACTTTCTTTTGAGTACAACAAAAAAGCCATTATTCATTATAAACGAACCCTTCAGTTTAACGATACGGATCCTACTACATTCAATAACCTTGCTACCTGTTATTTTGCCATACAGAAATACGATTCCGCTGAAATACATTTCAAAAAGGCAATCGATATTTCACCTATATGCTATGCAGATGGTTTGGCAAATCTGGGTAGCGTATATGGAATGTATGGACATTTTAGTCTGATAAAAGGAGATCAACCAAATGCAACGAAGTTTTTCAATATGGCCATCGATATGTTTAAAAAAACACTTCAATGTGAAAAAGATAATATTCAGGCTTATCAATTTCTGGCGCTAACCTATAATAACCTCGGGGATACAGCCAGTGCAAGACCTTATAAGATCAGATATGACCAGTTGATGAAAGCAAAGCAGGATCGATTAAACAAGTTTAAGTAAACATGGCGAATAAAAAGACTCATTCATCACCTAAAAAAAATATTCCACCTAAAAAGAATGTTTCACCTCCTGTTTCTAAAAAGACAGGCGCTTCCAGTATGTCCCCTTCAAAAAAAATGGGCCGGATGGATTGGATCACGGCATTACTCATTGGAATTTGCGGTGTCTTTTTATATTCAAATACCCTCAATCATAGTTTTGTACTGGACGATTTTTCAGTGATCGTAGAAAATAAGATCACTACCGGAGGAATTGATTCTGTAAAAGCGGTTTTTAAGAATGGATACAGGGATGGAAATTATAACGTGCAGGATAATTTATACCGTCCACTTACCAAAGCAATGTTTGCGGTTGAATATCAACAATCAAAAGGCAAATCAGCACCTTTACATCTCATGAATGTTATTTTATATGGATTGCTTTGCGGATTCATATTCCTGAGTCTAAGAAGATTTTTTCCGGGACAATATTACTTGGCGCTTATTGCCACACTATTATTTACATTTCATCCAATACATACGGAAGTCGTCGCGAATATTAAAAGCCGGGATGAGTTGCTTGCTTTATTTTTTGTCATGATCTCCCTCTGGTTTGCTAAAACATATGCTGACTCAGGAAAAATGAAATGGATCATACCCTCAGCGCTATTTTATTTTCTCTCGTTGTTAACAAAGGAGTCAGCGATCACTTATATTGCATTGTTGCCCATCACACTTTATTTCCTGACGAGTATTTCCAATAAAAAGAATGCTGTTATCTCGATGGTAATGTTTGGGTGCACCTTGGTTTATCTGGGTATTCACCAGTCGGTAATCGGGCAGATCGGATTGAACAATATACCTGTAGCGGATAATTCTCTCATGGAGTCAAAGGATTTTATGGCACAACGTATGACTGCCATAGAGATCATGGGTCGTTATTTAAAATTACTGATCTTTCCACACCCTCTTTCTTCTGACTATTCTTTCAAGACCATTCCCCTCGTAAAAACAGCTGCGAATCTCGGTTTTGTTTTATCCTTGCTTATTCATGCCGGGGCATTGGTTTATGCCATCTTAAAATTCAGAAAAAAATCAATTATTAGCTATGCGATCCTTTTTTACCTGATCAGCTTTTCGGTAGTTAGTAATATATTTATTCTGATTGGTACAAATATGGCTGAGCGTCTCGCTTTCTTTCCATCTTTGGGTTTTTGTTTATTGGTTGCCTACCTGATCACCAAACTTCTGAAAGCAGATAAACTCAGTCCAACCAATCTGGCAGAGATCTTTTCAAAAAAGATCACGGTTTGGCTGATCCTGCTACCTATTCTGGTGACTTTCTCCGTAAAGACCTATACAAGAAATAAGGATTGGAAAAATGTATCTACCTTATTTACCCATGATCTGAAAACAGTTCCAAACAGTGTTCATATGTTGTTCTATCATGCCGGAATGATTACCAATGCAGATTCATTGGCGATCAAAACAGAACCTGAACGGATCAAAACCCTTCAACTTGCAGAAAAAGAGTTGCTCAAAGCGATCAGTATTTACGAACCATTTCTCGATGCCCATTTTCAGCTGGGAAAGGTATACCAGAAAATGGGCAACTATGATGAAGGAATTGTACATTATAAAAGGTTTTTGCAACTGAATGATAAAAATCCGCTGGTCTATAACAATTGTGGGACCTGCTATGGAAATAAAGGTGATTTTAAACAAGCCGAAGTTTATTTTAAAAAGGCCATTGAAGTTTCGCCGATTTGTTATCCGGATGCCTTGGGAAATCTGGCCAATACCTATATATTTTATTCGAACGAAGCTTTGATAGCAAATAAGAAGGATGATGTCGTTAAGTATCTCAATATGTCCATCGAACAGTTCAATAAAGCCATTTCCTGCGAAAAGGATAATCTGGTGGCTCATCAGGGGCTTGCTGCCGTTTATCAAACCCTGGGAGATACAATCAATGCCTCCCGCTATAAAAAGAGGGCAGATGAACTTTTACAACTCAAGCAACAGCGGTTGAATATCAAAAAATAATGAGGAAATCAACCAAGGTCATTTTAGCCGTTATTGTTAGCCTTGCTTTATTTTGTTTTTTTTTCTTTCTCAATCCGCTTTCACTTTCTAAGGAACCCAAAACTGTTTTAAGCATAGCGGTGCTTATGCTATCCCTATGGTTCACTGAGACACTGCCTATAACTCCTGTGGCATTGATCCCGCTTATTGCTTTTCCTATTTCTGGTATATTAAAGTTTGATCAGGCAGCAGTGAATTATATAGATAATGTGATCTTTTTATTTTTCGGTGGTTTTGTGCTGGGTCTTGCGCTGGAAAAATGGGATATGCATAAACGCATTGCCCTGGGAATTGTAAAAATAACAGGAACCTCGCCGAACCGGATCATTCTTGGGTTCATCATATCTACAGCATTCATCAGCATGTGGATCAGTAATACAGCCACGACCATGATGATGTATCCCATTGCACTTTCGGTTAATACCTTAATTGAGAATAATTATAAGGGAAAGGGGAAAGTGAAAAACTTTAGTCTTGTGCTTATGTTGATTGTAGCTTATGCCTCCAATGTGGGAGGTGTCTCTACCATTGTTGGAACACCACCTAATATGGCCATGATAAGTCTGATGCAAAAAAGTTTTTCGATTCAAGTCGGGTTTTTCCAATGGTTTGTGATTTGCTTCCCAATGGTAGTTGTTATTCTGGCCACCATGCATTTTCTTTTGACGTATATTTTGTTTCCCAATAAAATGGATAAGAAAGCCATTCCAAGATCGCTTATTACTGACGAATATCTCAAGTTAGGAAAAATGAGTCGACAGGAATGGATTGTGACAATCATTTTTATACAAACTTGTTTATTATGGATCTTCAGGCAACCCATTTCTGAAATTCTGAGCGATTTAAATGTTCCATTACAGTATGTATTCAAACTTCCCATATTCAGGTTTGAGACGAGTGAATGGATTTTCGATAAATGGCTTATCAAATTTGATGATACAGCCATTGCTTTGCTCGGAGCATTTCTCATGCTCATCATTCCATCTGGTTCAAAGAAATCTTTCATGATCATAGGTATTAAGGATCTGAAAAAAATAAAATGGGGTATCCTGTTATTGTTTGGAGGCGGACTTTGTCTGGCTGCAGCGATGAAAGAATCCGGTTTGATGGATTTGATAGCCGATGGTATTCATGATAATTATGCCAACAGCGGACATTTGGTAATGATTATCATACTCACCCTGGTGGCCGTATTCATATCAGAGTTGATGAGCAATATTGCACTGGTCTCCGTTTTTGTTCCGGTAGTTGGAACCATCGCAGTGGGTATGGGGGTAAATCCCGTACTTTATTGTTTGCCTGTTACGCTGGGAGCCACCTGTGCGTTTATGTTACCGATGGGAACACCACCCAATGCTATTGTCTATGCCAGCAAAAAGATCAAATTATATCAAATGACCTCCGCAGGGTTTTTACTCAACCTGGTTTCCTCGGTGCTGATATCTGCATTTTGTTATTTATTGGTAGATCGGGTTTTTTAATTCCGTTATAGGCTTTTCTAAGGAAGGCCGATCAATTATGATTAGAACATTTGGGATTAAAAAACTAATCGTTACAAATTTCACTTAACAGTGTAGTGAATACAAAAGAATTGGTAGCCGCAAAATCGTAAATCTCTTTTTTCTGTTCTTCGGTATATGGCTGTGAGGCGGCAAAGGTTACCAGGCCAACAATATGTCCTGCTGCAGAACAAATTGGCAGAAAGCCAAAAGATTTGATGTTATAGATACGCAAGGCAGTACCCGCAAATTTTTTTATGATTCCGTTGTCCGTATGAGCTTTTAAAATATCAATGATATCTGGTTTTTCGGTAAATACCTGATATTCCTTTTCAGATAATAACCTGAAAAATAAGCTCTCTTCACTATAACTAGGTACAATAGTTCTGGTTTTGACCCTGGTAGTGGCTTCCATGATTTGTTTGGCCCGCCTATTCTGATTGTCCGCGAAAATCGATAATTCCTTTTTGTCTTCACTATATCCATAGAAGCGGCAGGCATTTAAATTAAAATTCTGCGCCATTGAATCCACAAAATGATGGGTAGTCTCGAATATGCTGTTCCTTTTTTCAGGAGTCAGATGCTGTAGTTTGGAAAAAGCCCTGGAGATCATTTCAAGATCAGCCTCATCCTTCACCTCCATTGCTTCATTAATGCATTGCAATGAACAGTAGATCTCATAACAATTTCTTTCTTTGTTAAGACGGCTGGTGGCTAATTCCTCGATTGGAACAAATTCATTGGTGTCTTTATTCTTGATGAGATAGATCCTTCTGTCTTTTTCTTTACCATCCAGCAAGCGTCGATTACTTTCCAGATAGTCATCAATATATTTTGGATGAATAGAATTAAAAAAGAGATTTGGATCGCTTGAAAGCTCATATTGGGTGAGCCCGATCACTTCTTTCAACGATGGACTGCTATAAAGAATATGATTGTTGCCAGCATTGGCAGGTATTCCTTCCAGCACGTAATAGGGCTTCTCAAGTTTAGTGGTTATTTCCCTGTACGTTTTTAAAATCAGATCCGATTGACTCATTCCTTTCATAAAACTGAGCAAAGATACAATGCATACGAAACACTTCAAAAGATCATGCCATTTCAGGCCCCATTTTCTGACAGAATACCTGGAAGTTTTTTGACACATGTCGTTTTCATGTTAGTTGAATTTGGCAAAACCCTTTGTATATATAATATACAGAGGCATCTTCTACGGAAATTAATATTATTTTAAGGGGAATTAAATTATCATTAATTCTATGTTAGCCAAAACAAATAATCGATTTAGATAACCATTCTTAAAAAAAAAATTAATGCTTCTTACCGGCAGATCTTATATATGAAAGGAGGGTGGTTATGATCCCCTTTCCGCCTTGTTTTCCGATTTATTTTTTGTCGGGCTGTATCTTTTTTAAAACTCCGGTATTATACCTCCTGAAGTTGCAACTTTTTATTTGTAGGAGATGAGATACAGGAGATGGATGCTGGAATATTTGGTGAATGTATTCCAGATGACCCGGATCCTGTGTCCCTGATCCCTTAAACTAAAAAGTATAAACCTATAAACTAAAAAAAATGGCAGGTGGAAAATTAAATGCAAGGCAAAAGATGATCAACATGATGTACTTGGTCCTTACAGCACTTCTGGCTTTGAATGTGGCTAAAGAAGTACTGAACGCATTTGTAGTGATCAACATGGGGTTATTGCAACAAAAAGAGAGTATGGATCAAAAGAACAATTCGATCATGAATGAGTTTGCGAATCAAAGGGTGCTTGATAGCACCAATGTTCGTTTGAAGTTTCTGGATGAACAGGCTGTTTATGTAAAAGAAATTTCTGATCAGATCGCTGGAGAGATTGAAAAAATGAAAATTGATCTGGTAAGAGAAGTGGATGGGGTTGATGATGCGAAAGCACAGGATCGTGTAAAAAATCCAATCAAGGTTGATCGCAAAGATGATTATGACGGACCTACACGTTTTTTCGGAACAGATAAAGCACCGGGAACTTCTGGAAAAGCTCATGATCTTAAATTAAAACTCAACGAATTCAGAACAAAATGTCTGGCGGTTGCAGATAAAGTGTTGGAGAAGGATGAGCATAAACAACAAAAGAAGATGGATCTGGAGAAAAAACTGGCAATCCTTCTTACCAATGACCCTAAGGATAATAAGGAATATCCAACCTGGGAAATGGAGTATTTCTATCACTTGCCATTGGCAGCCGCTCTGACCGAACTTACTAAATGGGAAAATTTTGTAAAAGGTGCGGAAGGTGATGTGCTTAATTTCTTATGGACCGAAATATCCGCCAACTGTTTCAAGTTTGATGCGATCAAAGTGGCGGTGATCCCTAAATCCAGTTTCATTACCAGTGGATCGAACTTTGAAGCGGATGTTTTTCTGGCAGCTTATTCCACCAACCAAAGTAATATACCGACGATCATTTATGGAACTTCAGTTGACACCCATAGCATGCAGGTAGCAAATGGTGTAAAACTTGAAAGTGATAAATTTCAGAATGGGGTGGGTAAGGTTTCTTTCCCGGTAAGCGGATCCGGTGAAAAAACCTTTGCAGGAACACTGCAGTTAAAAGATCCTTCCGGCAATTTAAAAACCTTTTCATTCAATACAATCTATAATGTGGCTCCTCCATCAGCTTCTATTGCACCAACCCAACTGGATGTGGTATATTATGGGGTGGACAATCCATTTTCAATTGCTGTTCCTGGTGTAGCCCCAAATAACATTATTATATCTACAAGTG
>JANWKQ010000145.1 GCA_025451295.1 Flavobacteriales bacterium
CTATCAATGGCAGGTAAATGGAGGAAATGTAGGAATCAATTCAAATACCTATTCATCCACCACCTTAAACAATGGAGATGTGATCACCTGTATTCTTACTTCAAATGCTCCCTGCGCAAGTCCAACAGTGGTTACTTCCAACAGCATTGTCATGAATGTAACACCAACGGTGATCCCAACCATTAATATTGTTGCTGTGCCCGCAGGACCTATTTGTGCCGGAACGAATGTTACGTTTACCGCTAATATTACAAACGGAGGTCCCGGACCTGTTTATCAATGGCAGGTAAACGGTGTAAATGTGGGAACTAACTCAAATACGTATTCATCTTCCGCATTGAATAATGGAGATGTGGTTACCTGCATACTAACATCCAATGCCCCATGTGCAAGTCCTGTAAATGTTACCTCGAATAATATTGTATTGACGGTAAATCCGTTGGTAACACCTACCATTAATATTACCTCCAATCCACTAATGCCAATATGTGCAGGCGCTAATGTTACGTTTACTGCGAACATTACGAATGGCGGAGCAACTCCTACTTATCAGTGGCAGATAAATGGTGTGAATGCAGGAACAAATTCAAATACTTTTTCAACGACTACCTTGCTCCCTGGCGATGTAGTGACTTGTATCCTTACTTCGAATGCCAATTGTCTTGCCACACCAACTGCCAATTCAAACAGCATTGTGGTTTCTAATTTCCCAGCGGTAACCATCACGGTGAATCCTGATCTGTCAATCTGTGAAGATGAGATTGTCACCTTAACCGCAACTCCGGCAAATGGAAATCCTGCTTTATATAATGTAGTTTGGCAACCAGGAAATTTCGTGGGTAACTCTTTTACCACATCACCGAATCCAACAACAACATATACGGCTACTGTAACAGATGCCTGTGGAAGCACAGCCTCTGCCACCACAACGGTAACCGTTAATCTACAACCCATCGCCGCCTTTACATTTGCACCGAATCCTCCGGATCTCACAGTTCAACCAACGGTATTTACGGACGCATCTACCAATGCGGTTTCATGGTTCTGGAATTTTGGAAGTGGCAATACGGCAAATACACAGAATGCCAGCTTTAGTTTTCAGCAAGGTGGAACGTACCCTGTGATCTTAATTGTTACTTCCGCTGCCGGATGTACCGATACCACCATAGCCCAACTTTTGTTTGAAGATATCTATAGTTTATATATTCCATCCGCATTTACACCCAACCAGGATGAGATCAACCCTATCTTCTACGCATATGGGTTTGGGATGAATACATTCCATATGGAGATTTTTAACCGGTGGGGAGAAAGTGTTTTCAACACCTCTGATCTCGCCAAAGGGTGGGATGGTTTGCTGAGAAACGGTGCCGAGGCCCCACAAGGGGTTTATGACTACAAGGTTGACGTTGAGTTTTATAACCATAAGACCAGAACGATCATGGGTAAGTTGACTTTGATACGGTAATTTTTAAGTGCCTAAATTCGTTTTATGAAATTCATTCTTACAAGTATTACGGGGCTATGTTTACTTGCAACGGGATTTCCCCAGGTTTATCATCCAATACCAACGGATAGCGTCTACTGGGTTGAAACAGAGCAGGGACTGGACGGAGGAAATTGTCAATACAATACCTATCGTTGTATTTACCCGGTAGGGAATGTAACCATCAACAGTTATTTATATACCGAATACCGATGGAGCGGGTTTACCTCCTACATTGACATTATGTGGCCATGGACAGACTGTCCGGGAACCCAAAACATTTCGGATTTTTTCTATGCATACATCAGAAATGACAGTATTAATAAAAAGGTGTATTTATATGATTCACTTCAATCACATCAGGATATTTTACTGTACGATTTCAGTAAAACGGTAGGCGACACTTTGTACCCGGTAAATGCTAATTATGGTGGATTGAATATCTGTACTGGTGATACTTTTGTGGTAATGATAGAAGATAGTATTGATATTGGAGGAGAATATCGCCGGCGTCTTGTATTGAATAAACCTGCCTTTACCGGAGATAGTATTTCCATGATTGAAGGTATAGGAAGTAATCTGGGATTTGCTTTTAATATTTATTGTCCATTTGAACAGATATCCGGTTTGGTCTGTTTTAATTATAAAACATTTTCTTATTCACCTCCGAGCCAGGCAGGCAGTCCTTATTGTTCAAGAACATTGAACATAGAAAGCGAAGTACTCAATGATCATGGTTTTATCCAATTGGTTTCAACCAACAACTATTATATCAATAACCCTGAAAACAATTCCATTCAAATCAGCTGTTATGATGTGCTTGGAAAATTTATGCTTGAAAAAACCCTTCAAGAATCCGGATACCTGGATTTCACAGAAATACCCTCCGGTATCTATTTCATGGACATTATTTATAATGGACAATCGATTAAACCCTATAAATTCATCGTGGGTCATTGATCTTTCTACTTATAGCACCACCATTGGGCTTGCCAAGCCTTGCTATCCTGCCTTAAATTCACTACCTTTGCACTCGATTTGAGTTCCATTATGAAAAACATTCGTAACATCGCTATTATTGCCCACGTTGACCACGGTAAAACTACTTTGGTCGATAAGATCCTGCATAGCTGTCAGCTTTTCAGAGATAACCAGGAAACAGGTGAGCTTATTCTCGATAATAACGATCTTGAAAGAGAACGGGGTATTACCATCGTAAGCAAAAACGTTAGTGTTAATTATAAAGGCACGAAGATCAATATTATTGATACCCCTGGTCACGCCGACTTTGGAGGTGAAGTAGAAAGGGTACTCAATATGGCGGATGGTGTATTACTCCTGGTAGATGCATTTGAAGGTCCCATGCCCCAAACCCGTTATGTATTATCAAAAGCAATCGCTTTAGGCAAAAAACCGATTGTGGTGATCAATAAAGTCGACAAAGAAAACTGCAAGCCTGAAGATGTTCAGGAACAAGTATTCGATTTAATGTTCAACCTGGAAGCTACCGAAAATCAACTTGATTTTGCGACCGTTTATGGTTCTGCCAAACAAGGTTGGATGAGTATGGATTATAAAAAACCCACTACCGATATATTTGCATTGCTGGATACGATTGTAGAGAATATTCCTGCGCCAGTTGAGAATCCGGGAACATTACAAATGCAGATCACTTCTATTGACTATAATAACTTCATTGGTCGAATTGCCATTGGCAAAGTAACACGTGGAAGCATTAAATTGAATTCCCCGGTTTCTTTGGTTAAAAGGGATGGAACTGTTCAAAAAAGCAGGGTGAAAGAACTATTTGTTTTTGATGGTCTTGGTAAAATAAAAGTAGAAGAAGTAGAAAACGGAGATATTTGTGCTGTGGTTGGTGTTGAAGGTTTTGAAATTGCAGACACCATTGCAGATTTTGAAACCCCTGAAGGAATGGCCAACATCTCCATCGATGAGCCTACCATGAGCATGTTGTTTACGATCAACAACTCTCCTTTCTTTGGAAAAGAAGGTCAGTTTGTAACCAGCCGGCATTTACGTGATCGTTTATTTAAAGAAACTGAAAAAAACCTGGCATTAAGAGTTGAAGTAACCCAGCGGGAGGATTCATTCATGGTTTTCGGAAGAGGGATCCTTCACTTATCTATCCTCATCGAAACCATGCGAAGAGAAGGCTATGAATTACAAATAGGACAACCACGTGTGATCATTAAAGAAATTGATGGCAGGAAATGTGAGCCGGTTGAAGAATTACACATCGATGTGCCTGAAGAATTCAGTGGAAAATGTATTGAGCAGGTTACCATGCGTAAAGGCGATATGACCATTATGCAACCTAAAGGTGATCTGATCCATATGGAATTCCACATTCCATCCAGAGCTATTATTGGTTTACGTACTCAATTGTTGAACGTATCCGGCGGTGAAGCTGTAATGACACACCGTTTTAAAGCATACGAGCCGGTTAAAGGAGAACCACAGCGTAGATTGGCAGGAACCATGATCTCTATGGATACAGGCACTACCATTCCTTATGCGATTGATAAATTACAGGACCGGGGTACTTTTTATGTAGATCCGGGGGTTGAAATTTATGAAGGCCAAATTTTAGGTTCACATATTCGTGAAAATGATATCGTGGTAAATGTTACCAAAACAAAAAAGCTCACCAACATGCGTGCCTCTGGTACGGATGAAAAAATGCACATTGCTCCGGCAGTAAAATTTTCATTGGAAGAATCGATGGAATATATCCAGGAAGATGAATATGTAGAGATCACTCCCAAAAGTATTCGTTTAAGAAAAATCCTTTTGACTGAAAGTGACAGAGCCAGAAATAAGAACAAAGCTTTGGCAGGCACTAACGTGGGAGTATAATTACATCACAAAACCAATCTGGGTTTTACATACTTTATTTATCGTTTTACATTTTGTATTAGGAATTTTCTCCTCTAATTCCTGCTCGTTAACCAAACACCCAAAATAATCACACCCATTCCAATAAAATAATGGAGTGAAATGGTTTCGCCGGCAATAAAACCGATTGTCATCGCAAAGACGGGTACCAGATACGTTACCGAAGCCGCAAACAAAACCGTAGTATGCTTAATCAGATAATTGAATACAAGCACCGCTAAAGAGGTTCCCATCACAGCCAACAACATGATATAAAGAAATGATTCGGTATGCAAAGGGCTGCTCATCGCTTTTTGTGGAATGCCTTGCTGAAAAACAAAGAAAATGGTAACGGGTGCCAGCGTCATCAGCGCCGCGCCGGTTACCACGATGGGTTTGAGTTCTTTTAATTTAAGTTTGATAATATTGGATGAGAATCCATAACACAAAGATCCGATGAGCGGAAAACAAACGTATAAATAATCCGTATCTCCTTTTCCATCCCCGCTGAAAATAATCAGATAAACGGTACCAATCAATCCGATGAAAACTCCCCAGATGGATTTTTTTCCGAAGTTCATGGAGAATACCAATGTTCCGACAATTAATGTAAACAAAGGAGCGGTAGCATTGATGATCCCTCCCAATGAACTGTTGATCTTAGACAATCCCAAAGCAAACATAAAAGCAGGAATTCCATTTCCCAAAATACCCGCTGCGGCCAACCATTTCCATTTATCTCTTGGAATGGTACGTAGATGGTATAATACAAATGGGGCGAGTACAATAAAACTGATAGAAACCCGTAATAAAGCTACCTCGATGGGTGTAAACGACCGTAGACCCAACTTCATCAAAATGAAAGAGCTCCCCCAGGTGGCGCCTAACATAAAAAGTATGAAATATTGGGAGGTTTTGTCTTTCAGGTCGATGGCCACTGGAAAATTCAGTAAATTTGAACAAAGATGTCATTAAATGCGCAGTAAAGGAAAATATTTAGGGTTTTTAATAATTGCCTTGCTGGGGCTTACTTCCTGCGGTAGCCGGAAAAACAATACCAAAGCTCAAAAGAAAATTGAGGTGACCATTACTGGTCTGGATGGCAACGGAATTGCCGAAAAAAAAATAACAAACGACCTCATGAGCCTCGATGGCGTAAAAACCATTTCCTTTAACTATCTCAACAACCAGGTGGTTGTTCTTTATGATACAACGGTTGTAAGCCAGTCGGATATTATTACTACCATTCTCAAAAGCGATGAAGGAAAACATAAAGTGATCGATGTAAAAAC
>JANWKQ010000146.1 GCA_025451295.1 Flavobacteriales bacterium
ATTTTAAATTCGGTACGATCTGCATTTCCATATTTGGTAACTGCATCACGATTGATATAATCCAATACACCAATGGTAGCTTCTTTGTATTTTTTTGAGTCCCATTGGTCCGTAACATACTTCCAATGATCCCTGTCTAACGAAGACTTTAGACTTGATTGTAGGGTTGGATCGAAAGAGATAATTTTTTCCATCTTTGCTTTAGCTTTTCGTGGATTAAATGTACCAATTTATTGAATAAAATAGGTGGTTGAAGGAGGGTTTTGACATAGAAAATCCACCTTTTGGGCCGTATTTACTTCATCAGGTTGTGATCCTATCGAAATTGGGTCTCCGGTTCGATGGCTAAAAATCGAATAAGAAATGAGGAGAACATTCTGTGATTTCTAAATGCATTTAACCGGGTCACTGGTTGTCAAAATATTCCGCCTAAGTTCATTGCGAATATCAATTAGCTAAAATAAAATGGATGACAAAACGGAAATAAGAGGGTGGATCGGAAAGGCTTGGTGGGAAAGGGTTATATGATGAACCTTAAAGGGCCGGCAGCAAATTAATTCGCTTCCGTAAGGGTTAACTTAAATTTTCGAATAGAGTTGATTAAAAATTTTTAAACAAATTCCACCGCCGGTCCTAAAGGTTTCCTCCCACTATGAAAACAAGATGAATGAACGATTACGGGATTAAAGAAGATATCTTTATTGTATCCCTGGCGCAAATGTAACTTCTGCCTCTACCCGATGCAATAGGCAATTAGCATGAAAGGATTATGAATTAGTAAAGAGAGTATTCCGACTAGAATTAGAATTTATTGAGCGACTCAATAAAGTTTTCTTTGTAGTTTTTGGATAAAGGGATATTGGTGCCATCGGAAAGCACCACATAACCACCTTCGGCTTTTTGATATTGCTGAACAAAATCAAGATTTACCAAATGTGATTGATGAACTCTTGAAAATCCCTGATCGGAAAGGAGTTCCTCATACTCTTTTAAAGTCTTACTGATCAGAAACTGACGACCATCAGACATAAAGAAAGTTGTATAGTTACTTTGAGACTGAAGACGAATAATTTGTTCTAACGGAAAATACTGGATTCCTCCGGAAACCGGAAGCCCGATTTTCTTATTTTTTTTTCCTCCATCTGCCAGATTGGATACCAGGCTTTCAAGTTTTGTACTAATCGTATTTTCGGCAATGCGCTGCTCAGCTCTTAATACCGCGTCTTTTAACTCCTGGATGTCAACTGGTTTTAAAAGATAATCAATGGCGGCAAACTTAAAGGCTTTTACTGCATATTGGTTGAAAGCAGTAATAAAGATTACCTCTGCCCTCATCCCGGTTATTTTTTCCAGGACATCAAACCCGCTTCCCTCACCAATCTCAATGTCCAAAAACACCATATCCGGGTTTTTGGCAGAAATCTCGGTAATGGCCTCCGAAACACTCCCGGCAGTTCCGATAATCTCAATACCATTGCAGTGCTCCTTCAATAAAAAGGTCAGATTTTCCCTACTATTTTGCTCGTCGTCTACAATGATGGCTTTTAACATGTGTCAGCTGGAAATTTGTATAAAAATAGATATTTTTTTTTATTTCAAAAATGGGTTGTTAGTAATTTCCTGTTTTATAGTGGTTTCGGGTCCGTGACCAGAGTAAAGGACTGTATTTGAGGGGAGTATAAGAATTTTCTGATGGATGGAGTCCATCAGTGTTTGATAATCCCCACCTGGTAAGTCTGTCCGGCCTATTGACTCTTTAAATATCACATCTCCAACAATTGCAAAACCATCTTTTTCACTATACAAAACAAGATGATCTGGAGCATGACCAGGACAAAAAAAGATTTGTAAGGATTGGGCGCCTAACTTAAAATCATCTCCTTCATTAATAAATTGATCGATCGGTGGTGGTTCTTCCACATTCAGTCCATACATCTGGGCCACAAGTCCTGTTGTATTGATCCCGGTCTCAGCCATCGGATGTGCAAGAATTGGAACACCATATGTCGATTTCATGGCGGCCAGACCAAAGATATGGTCAATATGTGTATGCGTAAGAAAAATAACTGTTGGTTTTAAGTGGTTGTCTTTTATATGCTCCTGGAGGATATTTTTTTCCGCTTGATTATAGCATCCGGGATCTATGATGATACATTCCTTTTCGTGGTTGTAGATCAGGTAAGTATTCTCGGCAAAGGGATTAAAAGTAAAGGCTTCAACTGTTAACATATCTGCTCATAACTGGCGGCCAAAATAAAGAATACCGCTTAATAAATCGTAATTTTGTTTAACCTATTATTTAGCACGTTATGGATGTTTCAACTTTTCTTGTTCTGGCAGTCACAGGGCTTGCTGCCGGTTTTTTAGGAGGAATGGTTGGTGTAGGAGGAGGAATTATCATGGTCCCCATGATGGTTTTTGTTTTGGGAATGACTCAAAAAACCGCTCAGGGTACTTCACTCGCAGTGATGATGATCCCCATTAGCATTGGTGTAGCTGTCTACAATTATTGGAAACAAGGAGAAATCAATTTTACTTATGCGTTTATTATCGCCGGCTTTTTTGCCATTGGTGGATTTTTTGGATCAAGACTGGCGCTTAGCATCGATCAGCAATGGGTAAAGAAAATTTTTGCGATCCTCATGCTCATTGTGGCGGTAAAAATGTTTTTTGGTAAGTAACACATGCTCGAGGAAAAAATAAAATCCCTTTCAAACGACATTTTTTCTGAAGTGGTGGATATCCGCCGGCATCTTCATGCCAATCCTGAATTATCTTTTGAAGAATACAATACATCCAACTATATTCAGCATGTCTTAAATACACATGGCCTGACGTATACAAAGGGTTGGGTAAAAACAGGGATCATTTGCCATATTGAAGGACGAAATCCATCATCCAAAACGATTGCATTAAGGGCCGACCTTGATGCCTTACCGATTACCGAAACCAATGAAGTTCCTTACGCTTCTCAGAATAAAGGGGTGATGCATGCTTGTGGGCACGATGTGCATTCCTCGGCAATGTTGGGAGCTTCCATCATTTTAAATCGCTTAAAAGAAGAATTTGAAGGAACGATCAAGATCATCTTTCAACCCGGCGAGGAAAAACTACCAGGTGGAGCTAAGTTGTTGATTGAAGAAGGAGGGCTTAAAGATCCCGACGCTGAATTGATCATTGGCCAGCATGTTTTTCCTGAAATGGAATGTGGTAAAGTGGGTTTTAGATCAGGAATGTACATGGCTTCAACCGATGAAATACATTTGAGAGTTTCAGGTAAAGGAGGTCATGCGGCCTTACCACATCAATATGATTATACCACACTCGCTGCAGCAGAATTTATGGTGAGTTGTCAAGAGCTTCATCATTCAATGGAAAAAAATACATCAAAAGCTGTTCTTGCATTCGGAAAGATCATTGCGAACGGGGCTACAAACGTAATTCCTGCCGAGGTAAGAATTGAGGGAACGATTCGTACACTGGATGAAAAATATCGGGATCGTGTGCATCAGATGTTAACCGATGAAGCAAAAAAAATGGAGGAGAAGCATCATTGTAAATTTGAACTGGAAATTAAAAAAGGATATCCGGTACTGAATAACAATACAACGGTTACGAATGCATGTATCAAGTCTGCCAAAAAATTCATGGGTGCTGAAAACGTGGTGGATCTGGATATTCGTATGACTGCGGAGGATTTTGCTTACTACAGTCAGGAAATTCCTGCATGCTTTTACCGACTAGGAACAGGCAATAAGGAAAAAGGGATCACCGCACCTGTGCATACTTCCAGTTTTGATATTGATGAAAATGCCCTGAAATTTGGAAGTGGTCTGATGGCTTATCTTGCCATCCAGCTCTTAGGTCAATTACCACTACCCGTAAAATAAAGTCCTACGGCGGCCGGCCAGAAATAGATGAGAAATGCAAGGATCTGTGGTCTTGTAAAATCATTTGGAAGATCCGTTACCATAAAATAAGCGGTGCATAAAAAGATCAGGATCCCTGAAATGATCGATAGGGTAGGTTTGGACAAAAAACCACCAATAAATAAAAGCAAAGCACTTAATACATATACAAAAAACAAAACATCCGTAAAGCTTCGGAAATTTACCTCAATAATTTTTTCATAGTAAACCAGGATCAGATAAATGAGGATGGAACCACGAAAGATCCAGTTTGCGACGGGTAATGCTGCAGTAATTGGTTTCATTGTGAATAGACTATATGCAAAAATAGGAATTGGCCATTCGGTGAACTCATTCAATCGGATGAGTTATCAACCTTACACTTTTGATAATGGATGATCAGAGATTGAAAACCCTCAGCATGGCCATCCCGTCAAATGAGGTGGTATACTGGATCAGTGGGTATTGGGCAGGGCCATTCATTACAGACCCATCTATGATGTTGAATTTACTTCCGCAACCGGAACCACCACAGTCATTATCGACTAATATAATACCGCTTGTATCAAAATCAACCATTCCGCATGGATTTTCACAATCATAGGTACAATGTCTCTCATATGCGTTGAACTGCTCAATCGAAACCCTGTAAATAATAATTCCCCGCGAGCCTCCATTGATGATGACTGAGCCTCCAACTGCCTGCAGATTGACAAACATGGGCTCCATAATGTTGATCGTAAAATCGAACGTTTTATAAGGGATGTTGACCGGATATTGTTTTTGACAACCAGTAAATGACAAAGCCACCAAAACAAGGGTGAATATTGCTAACTTTACCTGATGGTTCGTCTGGGTCATATTACAAAGATAAACATTGTTTCGCTGGTTTTTATTGTTCAAACCTCAATATTATCCGGGCAATCCACCCATTTTATCAGCAATGGAGTAACCATTCCCGCCTCAGATACACTCAGGGCGTTGGTGATCTTTGCAGAAATAGATTTCGGTAACGGCCCCTGCCCCAGCAACATGCCTGAAAATATGCCCGGGGATTGGGGAAGAAATTTCGATGGAACTACACTACTTCCAAGAAATGCGGATAAATTTCTGGATCCGGAGGTCCCACTCAACGGTGAGTTCAAAGGAACCATTACCAAATATTACCATGAAGCATCTTTTGGAAATTATGTGATCATTGGGGATTATATTCCACAGGTTATTTCAGTTCCATGTTATCTGGCAAAACCGGGAGATCCACATGTTAGCCTTCTGTTTTCCATTATGGATACCATGTTTAAAGACACGACCATTTATACTAAAAATGGCTACCATTTAAAACAATTTGATAATTGGTCGGTAGGTCAGCAAGGTTTGCCTAAAATAAAAAAACCAGACGGTTATATTGATTTGGTCTATGTGATCTGGAGAAACAATCGGTTTTTATCAGGATTGAATACAGGCGATAATTCAGGTTATGGGATCAATACGATCAGAACCGGTAAACTAAAAAATACAAAAGGCACACAGATCATTACGTCCTATAATAATTCGGGTGGAGGCGAAGGAGGATTTCATATAACCATCGCAGAGCATTTACATGGGATCTTTGGAGGAAATAACTGGCATTCGGGTGGGGGCAGGGGTATTCATACTTTTATAGCAACCCCTTTCAACTATGGGTGTACTGCCCAGCTGGTAGCAACCATGTATGCAGTTTGCGCATGGGACCGTTGGATGATGAATTGGAAAAATCCCCAAAAGAAATTTCTTACCTCAGCGCTCGATGAAAATAAACAGGAAGTAAATACTGAATCATTTTCTGAAAAAAATTTCCCAAATGGTGGAATTTTTTATCTGAGGGATCATGTGTTATCCGGTGATGCCATTCAGATCAAATTACCTCATATTGAATGGCAAAAAGAAGGGGATGTAAAGAACCAGTATTTATGGATCGAATACCGTTCGTTGAAAACAAAATTTGATGTCTACTATGAAGTGGAATGTGCTGATAACGCCAATGGGAAATACCCCAATGGTGTCCCCGGAATGTTTTGTTATTTGCAGATTGGAAAAGATATGAAAGAAGGCGGGGCAGATATTTATTCGTCCCGACCTGCCCATCCCAATGGATTGGCAAGCTGGCTCATGCCGGTAACTGCGGAGGGCAACTTTGATTTTACGTATCGGTATGACAAGGCAAGCGATGGCGGAGGTTGGTGCGGAAGCTGGAACAATCGGTCATTGCCCATAGAAAAAGCCACCAGCCTCGATAACCCGTTTACGGGATTCAGTGATGTATTTTCTTTTACTGATTATAACCAGGACGGAAAACTCTTCACCGGGGATAACTATCAATCCGGTCTCTCAGAGATCATCAACGACAGCCTGTATTGGCATTATCAGCAAAGTGGCGACTATGAAGATTCTTACTCATTGCAAACGAACAAAACAAAGATAGGTATTGCCACCAATCCCGCTCCGGTAACCATTTACACCCATGCGTCTGATTTTGAATTCAAGAAATTTTATTTTCAAAAAGGGAGCTCAAAAAGCAGTTTTGAGAACCGGACCATCCATTTGAATGGGTTGTCAGTGGAGTTGCTGGAAGAGAATGTGGATATAAATGGAGAGCCGGCAATGAAGATCCGGATAAGATGGGACAACTACCTGGTTGACCAGAATGTGAGATGGTGTGGTAATATGATGTTATATCCGCATATCATGGACAGTACCCTCCCGTCACTTGAACTTGACAAGGGTAAAACACTTACCATTGCCAGGAGTTATACGCCTACCCAGATCCAGGCTTATCCTACCCAGGATAGTTCGGAGATCTGGTTAAGCGATACAACTGTCCTTCATGCATTGTCGGGGTCCGTGATCACATTAAAACCCAGGTCCAGGATAATTTTGGAGAATGGAAGTCGTTTATATTTAAATAGCGGATCAACGCTGATAATGGGCAAAAAATGTCGTATTATTGTAAAGCAGGGATCGACCATTATTAAAGAAAAGGGTGCTAAAATCATTAAACAAGCGGGTGCTAAAATTGTTGAAAAATAAAGTTTCCTTGTTAGGACTGTTCCTGATCCTTCTCTTTGGCATTTCTTTACCTGCGAATGCCCAGATCATGGGTAAAAGGTATAAAAGGGAGCGATTTCCCATACAAGCGACTCGATCGAAGGAAGTAGTTAAACATGAAACAAAATCCCAACCCCATAAGTATAAGTCTGGAAGGATGCATTGGAAAGCAGTTCGTTTCCGAAAAAAGTTAAAACACGATAAGCCCTGCAAATGCCTTATTAACATTAAGACTTGAAGAAATTAATCCTCATATTATTTTTGGCGGCATGTATTCCGTTTACCGGGTTTTCGCAATTGCTGAAAAAAACGAATAAGCAAAAACGGGAGGCCAGGCTGAATACCTATACGGCAGTAGACCACAAACACAAAGTAGATCGGAAAAAGGCGATTGAATCAACCTATACCGCTATTGATAAAACCCGTAAAAAGAATCGGAAAGCGATAGAAAACCCAGCTGTTGCGATCGACAATGGCGATCGGAAGAAAAACAAAAAGGCCAGAGAAAATACGGCGGTTGCGATCGATAATGGCGATCTGAAAAAGAACAAAAAAGCTCGTGAAAACACTGCTGTTGCATCAGATAATGGTGACTTAAAGAAAAATAAGAAGGCAAAGGAGAATACGGCGGTCGCGATTGACCATGATCTGAAGAAAAACAAAAAAGCTCGTGAAAATACGGCAGTTGCATCGGATAATGGCGACTTAAAGAAAAATAAGAAAGCAAAGGAGAATACGGCAGTAGCGATTGATCATGATCTGAAGAAAAACAAAAAAGCTCGTGAAAATACGGCAGTTGCATCTGATAATGGCGACTTAAAGAAAAATAAGAAAGCAAAGGAGAATACGGCAGTAGCGATTGATCATGATCTGAAGAAAAACAAAAAAGCTCGTGAAAATA
>JANWKQ010000147.1 GCA_025451295.1 Flavobacteriales bacterium
CATTACATAAACACTATCGATTTTCAAACTCGGTATGTTGATGACATTGCTGGCAGAATCCGTAAAGCTTGCATTGATCAGATCAATTGTCAATACATACTCTTCTCTGGTAGGGCATGCATTCTGAAACATCACTTTTAATTTGATCTGTCCCGCAGTTGCATTCCATGTATCAATGATCTGCAAATTTGGATTGAGAACATCCGTGCAATAATTAGGATAAGAAGTAGCCATATTCAGCTTTTCTATTTTCACAATAATATTTGAGTTGCCTACAATATCATAGGTTCTTTCAATATCATCCATTAGTAAATTTTCATGATCAATGTCAATCGTAATATAAGAAGAAGTATCAGTAGAAAGTTGGTCATAAATGAATCCATATCCACAACCATAATTTGGATAGTTGGCCTGAGGAATTGTATCACAATGATCATAGGTGCACTGGGTAAAAAACAAAAGAAACACTAGCCCGGTTACGATGGTTTTTACATTTTGCATAGAACTATTTATTTGATTCATAGACACCAAATTAACCATTTAGGTTGCATTCACCCCCATTACCACCCTTTCAGACGATTGGTTAAAAATCAAAAACCCCCAGATCTCTCTGAGGGTTTTAGTCCCTTATAAGTCCACTCTACTTAGTAAAGGATCTGCGGTCGGATGCGCTGTTTATTGAATGATAAATTTCTTCGTATATATCTTATTCTCCGAAAAAAGTTTGATATAGTACGTTCCTTTTGGGCTAGTGCTTAAATTTATATCTGTTGAAGTTCCAATGGATTCATAGATCACTTGTCCCAGGCTATTGTAAATTTTTAGCTGATCCATCGTTTTATTCCCGATATCAATTTTAAAATTACCGTTGTTTGGGTTTGGATAAACGGAAATATTTTTAGAATCATAAGATTCGGTTCCTGAAAAATTAATGGCTGTACAAGCGGAGGTATCGGAGCAGGCACCTCTGGTAAGGATCACGGCATAATTCCCAACGCTTGCAGGTTCAAAGATCTGATTGGTTGCTCCTGCAATGGGCATATATGCCTGGTTACAGTCCACCCATTGATAAGAATCCGCTGTTGAATCTGCCGCAACAAGTGTATCCCCCGCTGCTGTAATACCAATGGGAACTGTAGTCACGATCACAGGATATGCAACGGGTGCACCAACACCGTATAAACTCATTCCGCAAACGGTAATATCGCCGGATGTAGCAGCCATTGTAAAATCAACAGTGATGCTATTGGTAACACTGTTGCCGGTAACACCGTTCGGCAATGTCCACACATAGGAGGTAGCTCCGGAGATGGGAGGAACCGTATAGGTTATACCGGTTTCTCCCGCACAAACGGCTGGAGTTCCGGCAATGTTACCGGGGCATGAAGGCACCAGGTCCCACAGTTGTTTAAATAATAAGGCGGTAATTCCCTGTTCGGCGGCCTCACTATTGTTGGCCAATCCAACAACTACGGCTTGCATACAGGGATCATACATTACCTTGGTACGATAACCAAATGTGCCACCGCTATGTCCCCAATAGGTATGTCCGAATATGCTGGAAGTGGTTATTCCCAAACCATAATTCCCGGGAACCAAAAAGGTTACCATTTCGTTCAACGAAGATTGATTGATCACTTGTCCATCCATTAAAGCATGATACCATAGTGCTACTTCACCGGCTGTGGCAAACATAGCACCTGCATTTCCGCCTGCAGTGTTTAATGAAATTCTCGAAGTATCATGCAGATCGGCACCGGCTACCCAACGGTGAGCAAGTGTACCTGTAATAGGTTCTTCTATATCATAAAATGTACTATCTAATTGTAGCGGAGTAAGAATGCTGTCGCGAATCAATTGAGAAATATGAAACCCGGTTACGTTTTCTGCGATCATTCCAGCGAGAATATAATTGATATTGGAATACTGATAACCTCCTCCGGGAGCAAATGCAGGTGCACCCAGCCAGGCTAATACCATATTAGGTGTCCATACATCTGTTGGATGTGCCTGTAATGTATCAAGTAGCGGAGTGGTAAAAAACGGATCAGAAACGCCACTTGTATGATTGAGCAACTGTCTGATGGTAATGGTTGGATTCACATTTGGATATGCGGGTAGGTACATGGATATTGCATCGTCTAAATCCAAAACGTTACTTTCCTGAAGTTTCAGCATCACTACGGAGGTATATAATTTTGAATTGCTTGCAAGCCCAAAAATCATTTCTGGAGTAAGCGGTTGCCCTGCATACGAGTTACCACTCACGCCGGTCCATAAGCCCTGCCCCGGAAGATAAACTGCTGCGGAAATACCTTGTGTATTTGTAAAGGCAGTAACCATCGCGGTTAACGTATCCTGGAGTTTGGTTGCCAGATTTGAATTGAATGATTGAGCTTTTAGTTGAGTAGAACAAAGAACGATTGGAATAATGACAAGAAGTCTCTTGATTGTTTTCATGCTGGTTGATTTATTTCGATTTATAGTTGATTGATGTTTGATTACTGAATGATGATTTTTTGAGAATAGATCTTAGACTCTGTAAATAATTTTATAAAATAGGTCCCTCCGGGTTGGGTTGAAAAATCTATTTCATTTGTAAGATTGGTTGATTGATATATTTGTTGGCCAAGATAATTGTATATATATATTCGACCTTCATTGATATTTCCAACATTCAATCTGAATATTCCATTGCTGGGATTGGGATAGATGGAAAGCATATTGGTTTCCAATTCATTTTCTGCGCCAAGAGAAGTAGGAATGGCATTGGAAGGAGTGGAGCTGCAACCGGAAATGGTTACGATGGAGTAGTAATTACCATTGGTGGTAAACACGTAATCCTGTGAGGTAGCTCCCGGAATTAAAACACCATCTAAATACCATTGATTTCCGACAGGTGCATCGGAATGCAGCGTGTCATTAATGATTGAAATGGTGGGAGACGATGGTAAATTATTTACCGTAACCGCTAAAGTTACCGTTGCACTTTCTCCATACAAATTGGTTCCTTTCACTTCAATGTTTCCGGAAACCGCTGCAAGTCCAAAGTCGACAGTTATGCTATTGGTAACACTCATGCCGGTTGCGCCACCAGGCAATGTCCAGATATAAGAAGTTGTATTGGTAATGGCAGGTATTGTATATGTAATGGAGTTGTCGCCCTTACAAACGCTTATGAGTCCGGTAATGGCTCCTGGGCATCCGGGCAAATTATCTACCAGAACTTTGTGCAGAATTGCCGTTACTCCATCAACACCCGAAGGGTTTGAATTAGAAAGACAACAGACAAAAGCTTCCCGACATGGATCATAGATTGTCCTGCTTCGTGAACCTTCCGTAATTCCTCCATGCCCCCATTCAGTAGAGCCATTAAATGCAAATTGAGCAATTCCTAAACCATAATTCTGCGGTGGTAAAAATGTAGTCATTTCTGCAAATGAACTGGCATTAATAATTGCACCGTTCATTAAAGCCCTGTACCATTGGGCCATTTCACCAGAGGTAGAATACATTGCACCGGCAGGACCTATGGCGCTATTGATAGAGTTTCTTGAAATATTATTGATGTCAACACCACTTTTCCACGGATGTGCTTTGAATCCAAGAACAACTTCCTGCACATCATAAAAGGTACTATCAAGATTTAATGGAGTAAGAATGCTGTCACGAATAAGTTGTGATATATGATAGCCGGTTGCACTTTCGGCAATCATACCGGCCAATATATAATTGGTATTTGAATAACCATAACTGGTTCCTGCTGGAAAAAGGGGTGCACCAACCCATGCCAATACTTCTTCAGGTGTCCAGATCCTGTTCGGATCGGCTGCAACGGAATCCAGTTGGGCTGTTGTAACATACATGTCAGCCACCCCGCTGGTATGGTTGAGTAGTTGTCGAATGGTGATGTTTGGATCGACATTTGCAAAATTTGGGATATATGCTGAAATGGGATCTTCGAGACTGATAATATTGTCCTCAGCCAACATTATTAATGTAACAGAAGTAAATAATTTTGTATTACTTGCAATCATAAATTCCATCTCAGGAGTAAGCGGAACACCTGGATGTGATATACCTGCTACACCTTGCCAAATGCCCATTCCCGGGCAAAATACACTGGCCGATATCCCTTTGGTATTTGGATTACTTGCAACCAGAAAGTTTAAGGTATCCTGCAGTTTTGCTGCCAGATTTGCATTGAATGATTGCGCATTTAGTGCAGAACTTGAGAAAAATAAGGACAATACAATAGCCATCCTTACACGGAAAAATATTTTTTTCATGATGTTGGTTTAAATTAAAAATTAGTTATGGCTAAGTGTAAACTGGAAGGAGGAAAGAAGAAATAAAACTATGCTAGCCAGTTTATTTCCAGTTTGGGTAGGTGTTATTCATAAGTTGTGGATAACTACGAAATAGTTGCATGGGGTGATCAAATAAATATTTTTTTCTTGTATTCACCCATCCCAATCACCAGTTATTATTTGGATTTGGAGTACCCGTTCCCGATTTAATAACCACAGATTAGCTCCTTGCTTCCAATAAAGCCTCATATATAGCAAGCGTATCTTTTTGGGGAACTGTGATCAGATATTTTTTCCTGTGGATGGTTTCAATGGTAAACTGAGTTTGTTTACTAATTGTTGGGCATTCAATAAGATTTATATAAAGGTATACTATTATTCCTCTGCAATCTCTTTTACTTTTTCCAATGCTTTAGGGAAAACTCCGCTGAAATAATCAGCAAATTCTTCCACTGAATCCAGGTCTACTTTTAAATGGGTGGAGCCGTTGGATTCACTGAGATGGTAATTTTCCATGGCCCCCTGCCAGCTTTTCGTCTTTTCATTTTCCGGTTGCTCCACACCATCCTTTACTTCTCCCATGTGTCTGAACGACATTTGCTCATTCGGGATATTTTTCGCGATAATAGAAAACATACCATCGCCTTTTGGCCCCAGGAATAAAATCTTGGAGCCTTCTTTCCAGTCGCTGATGGCATGAGAGCCTTCTGTAAAAACACTGGTCCATCTTCTATAGGATGCATCATCCCAAAGCGCCTTCCATACTTTTTCTTTGGGCGAATTGATTTGAATCGAAAATTCCATTTTTTTCATCATACTTTATTTTGTTGTTATTGATTCTGAAATTTCAGGTTCTGGTGATACTCTTACTAAGCCGCTTTCACCGGGTCCTTATGTTTTTTCCCCTTCACCAGCCAGGCAATCCCAAAACTTATAACTGCTAACGTTTCCATCCAAAAGGTAAGGTTATTGCGATCGTAGAATGTATCATTAATAATATGCAACGCTCCGGCACCCATGACCGCAATAGCCACAAACATAACACCACCGCAGGTACGATATAATCTGTTTCTCCTTTTTTTGCCTTTATTTCTCAAAGCCGGAATGGGTTGATCTGACTTGGTAAATAAGAAGATGGACATAATTGCCAGGCATGTCAGAAATACAGCTGCGGACGCATAATGAAATCCTACTCTGAATGGACTATTCCTTAAAACCGTTACCGAATATACTTCGGCGGTTCCCGGGCATTCACTGGAGATGTTATTTGTTGGAAAAAGAACCACACAAAGGGCTCCAACTCCGGCAATGGCGGATAAATAGAAATCTATAGGACGGTTACCCTTGTAAACCAATAAAAAAATACCCATCAATCCAAGGACCAAAACAAAGACACTACTGGCCCGCGTAAAATAATAGTGACTCATGGAGTTTAACGGGCGCCCATAACTTGTATCAATAAATATTACAAAATACAGGAGTAGTGGAAGTGCAATTCCTAAAATACCAATAAGGGTTCGAAGGGTATATTGATTGGACAGCCAGATCTTATCCTCTTCATCATAATCCAGCTTGAGGAATTTATTGGCCTTTTGTTGGAAGGTTGGTTTGGTCATATGGTAACAATTTGGAGGGTTATTCTCTGCAGATAAATGTAGAAATTTTTGACGAAGTACTAGTCCAAAGGTTGTTTTTCCAATTCCTTAATAAGGCTGGTGGTTTCTTCAACCAGATGGTTATAACGATATGCCGGGGATTCGGGGTCCAGATAAGTTTCCTGTATTTGAATGTGCTTCAAAACTCCTTTCAGATATTTCACATTCCTGTTTTCTTCTCCCGCCCACTTATAGCATTCGATCACACTGTTTCTTAATCCAATGTTTTCCGGGAGTATCAACAGATATTTTTCTCCCTCTTTTATACCCTTTTCATATTCCTCCAGGCAGTATAATGCCGAAATGTAATATGATATAGCACCTTTGATCTGCATCTTTGCAAAAGAGACATTCGAATAGTTTGCCTTCAGATTTTCAAAATTCGCTACATGTTGAGTTAGTTGAGTTTCGAAAATATCAACGACTTTTTTGAGTTCATCATTCCGGTAATTTTTCTGGAATAAATGATAGATGGTTTCGAGTTCCTCGTCGAACATAATGATTTTTTGGATTAATTAGTAGATCATGTTGTTTTCAATTAAAGCACCTGTATAGGTCTGCAGAAAAGCCTTGCCGCGTTTTGATAGTTTATCCACCACATCCAGATGCTGATCCATGATATTCTTATACAATTCCCGTTTTGTATTCATTTCATATAAGGCTATTGGCTGTCCATCAAACATTTCCAATACGTAGTGCCCATCCATGATATAATCATAGCCATATACATGGGCATAACTAAAATGCGCTTGATTCCTAAAAATACCGGCGCCAAATGAGCAATAAGGTCTTGGATAACGCAAATAATCCAATAAAGTAGGCAGGATATCGATGTGCTGTACTGTGGTATTTATCTGGCCTCTAAAAAAGCTATCGGTAGGATGATAGAAAATGAGGGGTACATGCAGACGGTTGATCTTATAGTTGGAAACCTCATTTAATGCTGGGCCGCAATGATCGGCCGTAATCACAAACAGGGTATTCCTGAACCATTTTTCTTTTTCGATCTGCTTAAAAAATTCCTGCAACGCATGATCGGCATATTGAACACTGTTGAGCACCTGATCCGGATGTTGAGGGAATTTATTTTTATAATCCTGTGGCACTTCATAGGGATGATGAGAACTCAGCGAAAATAGAGCAGCTAAAAAAGGTGGTTTCATCTTATTTGCCTGTTGGCCGGTAAAACGGAAAAAGGGCTCATCGTAAATCCCCCAATGACTGTTGTCTTCTTTTTTGCCGGAGTATTCATTTTTCCCAAAATATTTTTCGAAACCTGATGCATAGGCAAAATTATCAAGATTAAAGGTTCCGTTTTGTCCGCCGTGAAAATATGCGGTTGAATAACCCATTTCTTTTAAATAAGCTGCCAGCCCTTTATAGTTATTCGACTGATAAATGGATGATAAAAAACTTTCTTCCGTTTGTGCAGGTATTCCGGCCAGAATTGCTGGTATACCATCAACGGAACGCATTCCATTGGATTTCATTTGAGTGAAGACCAGTGAGTTCTTTGACAAGGAATCAAGAAATGGAGTAGCACTTTTTTCGACACCATATAAATTGGTGTATTCAGCTGAATAGCTTTCCATAATGATAATGAAAACATTCTCTTTTTCTCCCAGGTTGAATGGTGGTAGACTATCAGTTAAAGGTTGTTTTACATAATCGAAGTTTTGTTTTAGCTCTTCCGGGGTAAAATAATTTAATGGCTTTAATCCTCTGTGAAAAATGGAATGAATAATACTGAAGGGTGTATTGATCACCAGTGGTGTTAAAGATGGTGGTACATATTTACCGGCATGGATAGGTGCCAGGGGATATTTTTGAAAACCTCCCCGCATGGCGAGAAAGCTGAGTCCACCAATAATAATGAAGAGCAGGAATTGAATGAAAAAATTTCTGGTAGGGACAGTTACTTTCCGGAATGAATCGCTTCTGGATCCTTTTTTCTTTGGCATTTTTTTTGTCCTTCGGTAAAGAAATTCGGTGATTAGGAAGATGAGTATGCTGATCGGAATGAGGTACCAGAAATCAACCAGATAAGCCGGGAACAGGGGAATAAAATCAAACATAAAATCCAGCAATTCTGCGGTTCCATGCCGAAGGGAGAAGCTGAAATACTCAGCATCACAGATCATAATAATGAAGAGACTGGCATTCACGGTGTAGAAAAGAATTTTACAAATGACCTGGTACCATCTTTTATCCCTGAAACCAAAAGGGATGATATGCATTAAAATGAAAATAATATTTGTATAGACAATGGCAAATAGATCAAACCGAAGGCCATAAAACGAACATTTTATCAGAGTAAAAAAATCAGTTCCCGGGAATAGGGATCGGTTGGAAAAATAAAAATAAAAACGAGCCAGGGTATATAACCAAAGGATCACCAAGATCCTTTTGGCAAGTACTGCAGTATAATGTAATTCGTTTTTGACCGACATTTAAGACAGTTAATAATTCTCCGTTTTTTTCAGCAGGTCTGATATTCTATCCGCTTGTATATAATCAGGCTGCATACGAATGGCTTTTGAATTGGCCATCCGGGTACGGGGTCCCCATAAAGATACTCTTAAACCTGTATCATGAGCTGATTTTATCATCTGCTGGCTGGCATAGATATATTTTATGGTTATTCCATAGAATTTATTTTTACCAGCGATCTCAATACCATGATCAAATTTGGTAGTATAGAAGAATAAATGGAGTGTGCTGTCGATTTTTTGTATGGATTGAAGCATGAAGGGATTCATGCTTTCGATGCAAGCATTTTTTTCAGTATGAGTACGGTGTATTACATTCACAAGTTCCTGGGCATAGTCAGCAGTATATTTGGAGTCATCTTCTGTTCCGCGAAACATTTTCAAATCCAGTACAAAGGTTCCCTGGGGACGCAGCATTTTCAGCTCCGTTAACATGCTTTCCAACCCGATGATTGAATGGTTTCGGGAAGCGGAGCTAAAAAAATCAGCATCATATTTATATTGTAAAAGCTCATTAAATGAATGTTCAACCACCCAGCCTTTTCCATTGGTTGGTTTGTTGAGGTTTTCATCGTGGAATAAAACAAGTTTCCGATCAGATGACATTTGTACATCCATTTCAACACCATTCAAATCCGGATTTTTGAGCGCTTTTTGAAATCCCTTTCTTGTATTGAGTGGTACAAACGAAAACATATTCTGGATCCCCGGGCCTCCATGACCAACAACGGTTATTTGACCGTTATTAAGGTTATCGATCTTTTCGGGCAGAGAAGGGGAACAGGAGCATAAGATCCAGGAAACGAATAAAATAAAATAAAACCCCTTTCTAGCGATCATATATATAGGGCTCTTCTTTTTCAGCCATTTGTTTAATCCCTTTGATCCCGTTTTTCATGATGGTGGACCAGATCAATCGTACAAACAGCCAATTGACCGGTTGAGTAAAAACATTTCTGCCGAAGTAAGTATAAGTCCATTTAACCGAAATGGTTCCGTTCCCTGTATCTGTACACCACCATTCACCCTGCGCCATTTTTGCGAAGAACATGGAAGAGCCAAGTTGTGTAACACCCCATCGCCAGTACTCGTTTGGTTTTTTTTCGAAGATTTCGTCATACCCAAACTCCCCTTCCTTTACCATAAAATTACCTTTCATAATCGGAACCCTGGAACCTCCGACAATACCCCAGGTTTCATCCTTTGTAAATCCAATCACCGGCGGAACAGGTCCATACCCTGTGAGTATTTTTGTCGCATCTCCATGAAGAGGTGTTCTGAAGGCTCTTTCTAAGGAGCATTTAAAGGTATCTGTAATAGTGTTGGTTACTTTCAATCTTTTATGTTTTCAGTAACCCTGGCCGGTTGCATTTTTACGATGCCAATTTTGTTCAGTGCTTTATACACCGCAGCGACCATTATATTACCAAGAGGAAAATAAATCCCAAAAAAGATCACCATAGAAAGGGAAAAATTTTTCATATCAACAATCTGTGCAAGTAAATTCCCATTATTAATAATTGTATTTCCCGACTGTTCCACATTTAACACAATGGAAGTATGATTCATATAACCCAAAAATTCAATAGGAGCTATCGCAACTACCCCGTAAACATATTGCTGAAAAAAGCTTTTATCTCTCATTAAAATAGACATAGGTACCATATACAGGCAATAACAGGTGATCACCTGCCACCAGAAAGTAAATTTAGCGACCCCTACCCAAATCCCAAATTGATTCATGCATGTTCCCCAAATAAAATAGAAAACAATGTACGTCGCCCATAACGAAAAGGGCTGATTAAGTTTTTGTTTGATGAAATCGATAGTTTTCATTCCTGCACTATTTTGAAGGGCTAAACTACAAAATAATTTGGTTTTGGAACAGTTTGTCGGATCGAAAATAGTCCCTGAAAACCAGCCTATTCCTGAATCTTGATATCAATATAAACGATGATCATCCCTTTTTGTCATATTCTTTCTTTGCTTTTTGTTGTTTATAATAGGCTACAAAAATTAATGACATCGGGAAGAAAAGAATAAGCAGAATCCATATGCCAATTTTTCCTAGGATTTTCATTAATACCAACCATAATAAAAGCTGGCACTCAGCCCGGTTGTCCATAAATAAACAGATAGAGGAGCATTGGAGAAACGGCCGATGTTATGACCAAAATGAGGAGCAACCCTCAGACTAAGATTCTTATTGAATTTACAATCCACCCCAGCTGCAATAGTACCTGAAAATACCACCTTTTCAAGTGGATAGCTGGAGGTAATGACCTCATATTCGGTCCTTCCATCTTCATATTTTTTTACAAAAGTTTCGTTTTGGGCCACCAGTACATTGGTGCTTATACCGAATGAAGCGAAAAACCTCACTTTGCCTTTTCCTGCAAAGAAATTTGCCCTGATAGGTACATCTATAAAATTATAGTTATAGATGGAACGACCTTGAGTAGGCATGGTAGGATCCGGCTGGGGATAAATATAGTTGGTGAGTTTGGTTTCATATCCACGATTCGAATAGATCACACCAATTTCCATCCCAAAATGTTCGGAGGCGTTCATACAAAATCCAATACCAGCGTGGTATCCGAATTTTACGGTTTCACCTTCATTTTTGTTGGTGATCAGATTATCAATGGAGAATTCTCTCTGCTTGTTTTCAAGGGTCCGATAGCAGATATCCAGTGACCCGATACCTCCAACCTGAAAGGTATTGTAGTTCTTAGGGATTTGGGTAATAGTAGTTCCACCTTGTGCTGTTAATATAGAAGGTAGAGCAATCAGAATAAGAAAAAGGACCGCTATTGCTGCTTTTACTTGATTCATAGGAGAATTACTATAGGTTAAAAATAAGGAAAAATCGGGTTAAAAACCAAATAAAAGGATCATTTCTTTAAGAAGAAGTCTTATAAAAGCTTAATTCGCTGGCAATATTTTTTCTGGCTTCAAGCTCATATTTTTCATAAAAAAAATCTGTTTTAAAAATTCTTGGCATTGACAAAAAATGATTCAACACTTTTTTACGTCCCGGATTATATAAAAGATCGATATAAATAGCATATTCCTTTCTAATTTGATCAATGTAAAAACTGTATGCTTCCCAATCCTTTCCGAGAATTGAGAGATCGGCATCAGTGAAATAATTAATATCCCCATCTGTTTGTTCTTCATGAATTTTTGTAGCCAGAATGAGAGTTTTGCATTTTTGGATCTGGTCCTCCGTTACTTTTAAACTACGTAAACGTGATTCAGCCATCAATGCACTTTTTTCTTCATTGTTTTGTTTTAAAGTATTGTATACCACATCATGATAAAACATGGCGAATAATACCGTATTCCAGTCTTTGATGAGGTGTTTACAGGCGGCAAGTTCAACGGATAAGTTTTCAAGATGCGTAAGATTGTGATATTGACGTCGTGGATCTTTGTAGGCCTCCTCTATTTCCTTCCAAAATCGAATGATGATGGTTTCATCAGATGAATATTGCAAGGCAAGTTGATGAAAGAGTGGTTGCAGATCCATAAGGAGAAATTAAGGATTAGGTTGTAAAAGTATGATTTTTTATGGGCAACGGAAAAGGCACAGTGAATGCTGAATCTTGCCTTACCTAATGACGGCTTCGCTACTTCAATCATTGCCGGAGGGCACTCAAATAAAAAACTTATTGCTTAATGATCCTTGCGAAACGATTCTCTATTCGAAGGATATAAATTCCTTTTGATAAGGAATGAATTGGAATAATCTGGCTGGTAATTCCATGTTGGATCACCTGGCCGTTCAGATTGATCAGTTCATACGGAGAGATGTCATCTAATCCAGATATATTGATAAAATCTGTTGCGGGATTGGGGTAGATAATAAGAGACTCAATCTCAGGCTCTTCAATACCAATAAATGTTTGAATATCATAGAGGATCACAAATCCAATATGATTTACAGCTGCCAGTTTATCCATTTGCGGAGAAATAGCAACCCCGTTTACCCGGGTCTGAAGTTGATTTGTAAAAACTGTGATGGAATCGTAATTGAAAAGATTGAACATAATTGCAGATTGATCATTTGATCCGGACACTGCGAAAGAACCATCAGCACTTATATCAATTGTATTTACATCAGCCGTATGAAATGCCAGCATGGTGTCTAATGTACCATCCGACATTCGATATGAATGGATCATATCATCCACACTACCTGTGAGCACTCTGTCTTCAAAAGGGGTAAATTTCACCGTTTTTACATCTGCCATGTGATCAGTAAAATTATAAACGATGGTCTCCAGGTTATCGTTGTCGCTGATGTCCCAAATTTTAACTGTATTGTCTTTGGAGCCGGTAGCCAGATAATGTCCGGTGGCAGAAACATCCACTGTAAGAATACCGTCAGTGTGACCATTCGGGTTGATCATACTATTTGATATCATACCGGCGAACGATCCGGTCGCAGTTTCGTAGATACGAATTGTACCGTCATTTCCACCGGCATAGATGTAATCACCGGCTGGAGAAAAATCAACACCGTTTAATCCACCTGTTTGGGTGTCGATGTTATAAACAGTATCGGGAATGGTAATGTCAACTACCACCAGATGTCCGAGTTCTTCTGCAATAGCAATATATTGACCGGAAGAAGAAAACTGGATATTGTACAAACATAGATCGGGTGTACCGGACTCCCAGATCACCTGGCCATTATTAACATTCAGTACACGTACCATGGGCCCCATACATTCATAGGCCACTGCAAGACGGGTACCATCGGGTGAAAAAGCACAACTAAAGGCGCCGGAACTGCTGTAGTCGCGTGTCCACAGGGTATCCCCATAAAAAGTCTGGGAAAAACCTGATACCGGAAAAAGAATGCCGAAAACAACGAAAACCGCTAATAACCTTCCTTTCATACGATAAATATACGTAATCTTTGGCTCTTGGACAACTGTCTGCGGGTTTGGTTTAACCAAATTTGATTTACTTTGAAAAAAAATTGACAATGAAAAAAATATTCATTTTTGCCTGTTCAGCACTGTTGTTGGCTTCCTGCGGGGGTAAACAAAAACCAAAGACACAGGATACACCGAAGGACACAACCCAAAAAATGAGTACAGAAGATGCGCTTCTGGGAAAATACACCACCGTAAGACTGGAAGCTGACCTCAGCACATTAACGGAGAATGAAAGAAAAATGATCCCATTATTGATCGATGCTGCTATGATCATGGATGATCTTTTCTGGGATCAGGCATTGGGCGAACCCAAAGATGAATTCCTTGCCAAGATCAAAAATGAAAAATTGAAACAATTTGCCATTTATAATTATGGACCCTGGGATCGTTTGGATGATAATAAACCATTTATCGAAGGCTATGGCGAAAAACCAAAAGGTGCCAATTTTTACCCGACTGATATGGACACCACCGAATTTAAGAACTGGAAAAATTCAGAGAAAGCGGGACTTTACAGTGTGATCAGAAGAGACAGTAAGGGTAAACTCATTCTTGCCAACTACAATGAATATTATAAAAAACAATTGGATTCGGCTGCCGTCCTGATAAAAATGGCAGCACAGTTTGCAGATGAACCAGGGTTGAATAAATATTTACATCTGCGATCAGAAGCTTTATCGAGCAATAATTATCAACCCAGTGATATTGCCTGGATGGAAATGAAAAACAATCGCATCGATTTTGTGGTAGGGCCCATTGAAACGTATGAGGATGCCTTGTATGGTTACCGCACTTCTTTTGAGGCCTATGTTTTGATTAAAGATATGGAGTGGAGTAAAAAATTACAGAAGTACGCAGCCATGTTACCCGAATTACAAGCGGGCTTACCAGTGGATGCCAAATATAAAAGTGAAAATCCCGGAAGTAATTCTGATTTGAATGCGTATGAAGTAGTTTACTATGCAGGTCATGGAAATTCCGGGGGTAAAACCATTGCGATCAATTTACCCAATGATGAGGATGTACAACTTAAATACGGATCCAGAAGGTTACAGCTAAAAAACGTAATGAAAGCTAAGTTCGATCAGATCCTCATGCCGATCGCCAAAGAAATTATGGATCCGGGTCAGCTTGCCTATGTTAATTTTGATGCCTTCTTTTCGAATGTCATGTTTCATGAGGTTGCACATGGTTTAGGGATCAAGAAAACGATTGATGGAAAGAAATTCGTAAGGGAAGCTTTACTCAAACACGCCTCGGCATTGGAGGAAGGAAAAGCAGATATTCTGGGCTTGTATATGATCACTGAACTTTTGAAAAAAGGAGAGATCGAAGGTAAGCAGGAGGAATTTTATGTAACTTTTATGGTGAGCATTGTTCGCAGCGTACGTTTTGGAGCTGCTGATTCACATGGTAAAGCAAATATGATATGTTTTAATCATTTTCTGGAACAAGGAGCGTTTACCAGAAGTGAAGATGGAAAATATAAGGTGAACTTCGATAAAATGAAAGCTGCAATGACATCTCTCACTGCACTTATCTTAACCATTCAGGGTGATGGTGACTATAATAAGGCGGATAAACTGATCAATGAAAAAGGTGTGATCGGCGCCAACTTACAAGCAGATATAAAAAGGATCAATGAAAAAAATATTCCAATCGACATCGTTTTTGATCAGGGTAAGGAGGTCCTGGGATTGAAGTAAGATCCAAATGATCAAGTCGTATTTTTCCTGGCTCAAAGATTTCTTCCCAAAAACGAAAACTGATCTTCGTCCACTTTGGATATTTTTGATTGCTGCCATTTGTCTAACAGGAATTAATTTTTTATCGGTTTCATCCAGCTATAAACTTTTTTCGCCGTTATTGGATGTGTTTAACGGTAGTTGGAGTAAGCGGCTGGGTTATTGGTTGTATGGCCATAAGGATTATGAATTGAATCAACTCATCTATTGGGGGGCCTGGAGCAGTTTTTTTTATTTTGTAGTGCCAGCTATTGTAGTAAGATTTGTATGGAAGCAAAAACTATCTGAGTATGGTTTTAAATTAAAAGGTGCATTCAACGGTTGGCCAATTTATGTAGGAATGTTTCTTATCATCATGCCTTGCGTGTTGATCGTTTCTTATAATAAGGGGTTTCAGGGGACTTATCCATTTTATGAGCCACCGCGCCAGAATTTCATGGGCAAGATGCTCATCTGGGAAATTTTTTATGCCCTGCAATTTATCACGTTGGAATTTTTCTTTCGTGGATTTATGGTGCATGGACTTAAACCCAAACTCGGAGTGTATTCCATTTTTGCGATGGTGGTACCTTATTGTATGATCCATTTTACCAAGCCGATGCCGGAGTGTTGTGGTTCTATTATTGCGGGTGTTGTGCTCGGGACATTGAGCTATCATTATCGATCCGTTATTCTGGGAGCCTGCATACATATTTGTGTAGCCATTAGTATGGATTTTTTAAGTCTTTGGCATAAGGGGTATTTTTAGGTGAAGGATTTTTCCTTTGGTTAATGAAGGAATTAAAGAATCTGTTCTTCTTCCTGATGCATAGGCTGTGCTTCTATAATTTCAGCCAGTTCTTTTTCCTTTGTATGAACTTTATGGATCATTTGAAATGTGCAGATTACCGCAATCATACTGATCAAGGCGCTGATCATATCCATTTGCCTCGCTGCCAAATAATCTTCCATAGTGGTAATTTCGTTGTTCCATGATGAAGAAAAAACAATTTGTGCAAAAACCCCTGACCCCAGAAACAATAACCACCAGATAAGAATAATTCCGGGAGCCTCTTTTACCTGATAATTTTGATCGAACGATTGAGATGTTTGTTGAGTTTTAATATAAGTTTCTTTTACCATTGAATATGGCTTATACAAGCTGATGAAGGGAATCACAAATCCCCAAAAAGCCATGTTGCCTTTACTTTCTGTAGATAGTTTACCAACTCTGTCTATATTTTCATAAGCTCTTCTTAGCCATGAAATAAAAGTAGCGGCACACCATACAAATCCAGCAAAGTCCAAAAGCCCAATACCCAGATTGATCAGGTCAAATACTGTTGAATCGCTACTACTGCCTGAGCTGAAGTATAAGTAACAAATCAAGCTGCTTACCAGATGTAGAACACTAAGTATAAGCATCGCTTTAAACGATAGGATCGCCTGCTTGGCGCGTAGGTTGTTGGATAAATAATTGATCATGGGTCCTCAATCGGTTAGGAAGATTAAATATACATTTTTTTCTACTTTGGTAGGGTTTTTGAAAGTGGTCATTCTATGAGAAAAACTTTTACCCGGTTTTTGCTGGTTTTATTCATGATCTTTCCTTCGGTCGTTTTTTCGCAACGCGAGAAAAAGATTGATAGTCTGGAAAAACTCATGAAGGTATCGAAGGATACCATTCGGGTAAGAGTGGCCCTCGATCTGGCTTATCATTATCAGGGTGTCAATACAGATACGGCGCTCAAATATGCCATGCTGGCTAAACAGGAATCAGAAGGGCTTGGTTTTCAAAAAGGAGAGGCCTTATCCTATAAAATGCTTGCCTCCGTTTATTATAATCGCGGAGAACAACCCAAGGCTGAAAAGCTGGCTTTAATTGCCCTGGAAAAATTGCAATTGATCGGAACCATTGTTGAACAGGCGGATGTGACCAATTCACTCGGACTCATTTTTATGACCCAGGCTAAATATTACCAGGCCGAAAAATATTTTAAGGAAGCTTTGTATTATTATATTGATGTGGATGATTCGGTGGGCGTAGTCATTGCCCTGCACAATATTGGCGTGGTTAATTTTTACCGGGGAGAATATGATAAAGTAGCCCGATATTATTCCAATTCACTTCGGTTAGCGGAAAAATTGCATAATGAAAAATTCATTACCGTTAATCTTATTAACCTGGGTATTTTATTTAATGTGCAGAGTGATTTTAATAAAGCGAAGCAATATATCAAAAGAGGATTACTTAATTACAGGAATGAAAATGAACGAAAAGGAGAAGCTGAAGCGTTGGCGCATTTAGGAACAGTTTATTTTAATGAAGGCTCCATGGATAGTTCGCTATTTTGCCATCAGCAGGCTTTGGTGATTGAAAGAGAGGTAAAGGACGATGGAGGCATTTCCCAGGCCTTAAGCAATATTGGTGATATTATGGTGGAGCAGGGCCAATATGAAAAGGCGAGGACTTTCTATCTTGAATCAATTGATATCAGGAAAAAAAATGATGATCAATATGGGCTCACGTTGTCTTATGTTGGAATGGCAAAAGTAAACTATGCAACCGGCAAACCGGAAATTGCTCAACAATATTTTGATTCAGCATTGGTATTATCGAAGAACATTGGTTCCATTTGGCGAACTGCAGAGATCTATCAGGAAATCGCCAGTTTTAATGGGAAACAAGGTAATTATAAGATGGCTTTTGAGGCGTTGCAACATTATTCCAGTGTAAAAGATACCTTGTTTAGTCGCGAGAAAACTGAAGTGGCCCATGAACTCGAAGCGCAATATGAAACAGAGAAAACGAATAAAGACCTGTTGATTCAGAAGGCAAAGGTAAAGATCCTTCGGAGAGCCAATGGATTGTTTATTTTTTCGTTGATCGCTTTGGGACTCATCGTTGTATTGATCACGTTACTTGGCATCACCTGGTATAACCGAACCCGGATCAGAAATCAAAAAAACCTGGAAATTGCTGAGAAGAACCGTTTATTGTCTGAGAGTCGTCAGCAAACCATGCAGGCGGAACTCGAACGATCGAAAGCGGAACAGGAAAGGATATTGTCGGAGTTGAATTTTAAAAAGAAGGAACTTACTCAGCTGGCACTACATATTAATCAGCAAAATGATTTTTTAGAATCCCTCAAAAATAATCTGAAAGAAGTCACCTCTTCACCGGAGGTAAAGTCCCTCGAAAGAGAGCTGGATGCCAAGATCAACCTTGATAAACAGCGGGAAGATTTTGAATTGAATATTGATCTCATCAATGAGGATTTTTACAGAAAACTTTCGGAAAAATTTCCACTACTCAGTGAAAACGAAAAGAAGCTTTGTGCTATGTTGCGTCTCAATCTATCTTCCAAGGAAATTGCGGCTATCCAGAATATCTCGTCCAAAAGTGTTGATATGAACCGATATCGGATGAGAAAGAAGTTGAATATATCCAACGAGGCCGATCTGGGTAAATTCCTAAGTGAGGTATAATATTTTGCCCTCCCAAACCCCTAGTCCAGAAAGGGTGTAATCAATCTGTAGGCATTTTGTAGTGACGCATGTAGATATGATGTAGATACCTCATATCCCCCTCATGTGATGGTATGGCCATAGTTTTGCAATCAGCACTACAAAATCATTAATAACTAAAAAATAAAATCATGAAAACAAAAATTACAATGTTAGGGACGGTAACCGCTGTCCTTTTTTCAATCAACGTCCTGGTTGCCCAAAATGACATGGCCATTGGGAATATCAGTGCCGGCTGGAATACCTATAACCAAAGCACAGGTGTAATCACCGGTGTTTATTTTGATGTGCTCAACAATGAGAACAGCAACCCCGGTTCATTTGATGTAAAGGTTTATCTGGTGGATCCGTTGGACTATAATATCAGCTATGCGGTATGGATCTATACCGATGGTGATGGACAAGGCGGAAACACAGTAGTGACCTACGACAACATCGACATCGATTTTAATGCAACATCTGGTATTCCCGGGGGGCAATATCGTCTGGCGGTTTGTGTGGATCCTGATAATGCGATTTCAGAAACGGATGAGAATAATAATTGTTTATTCATTAGTCCGTCCGGGAATAATTTAACGTACAATCCCAGTACCGCCGGAATCAATGATGTGCAAACCAATGATGGGTTTTCGGTTTATCCGAACCCTGCGACCAACCGGATCAATTTTGTACAGGAAAATGGGTGGGAAAATGCCACGGTGAATATCATGGACATATCCGGGAAGAATTTAAAGAGCATGAATCTTAATTTGCAGCTAACAGAAGTTGATATAACGGATCTGGTTGCTGGAATGTATATCTATCAGGTGGTAGATGGAAGTGGTAAGGTATTAACAACAGGTAAGCTTATTAAAGAATAGTATTTTCATCTGCCCTTCTTTTTCATAAACCGCATGGGTAACATAGTTCGTAAAACGACCCGGACGATGTGCCCATGTGGTTTTGTTTATTTGGGCGGCTCCGCCTCCCACCAATTCCACCCGCGATCCTCGGCGGTCGGGCTATTCGCTATATCTTTTTATTGCTTAAAAATTTTCACGTCCAATTGGGGAGACGTGCCATGGCACGTCTGTACTACTGCAGCGAGAATGGTTTTCGAACGCAATAAAAAGGATACCGCTACTATCCCTGCCGCAAATTATGTCACCCCTTCGGGGTTTATGAATTTTGTGCAACATTTCTTGTATCATATCATCCCTTCGGGATTATTGTGGTGTTTTTTGACCCTTTGGGGTCATATGATTTCTTCCATGTTATATGTTACCAGAATATCGCTTCTATGAAGCTCAATGAGGTCCATCGGACCCAGCTTTTGGTAAAAGCCGTGTAACCATCTAAAAACAAAGTCCCAACGGGGCGACATTTTACCACACTAAATTCCAACAAATCCTGTTATCTTTAATAAACATGATGAAATATATCCTCACCATATTTTTTCTGGGAACAATGATGACAACCCATGCTCA
>JANWKQ010000148.1 GCA_025451295.1 Flavobacteriales bacterium
AAATAAAAAAGCCCTCCAATTTTGTGGAAGGCCCTTTTCAAAAAACTGAATTTTAGTTTTGTGCATGTAATGCCATGCGGTTCCCTTCACTATCAATGAAGAAAGCCATATAACCAATCTCCGGAGAGATCTGTGTTCTTGGCATGATCATTTTTCCACCGGCAGGTTCTACACGGTCAATTACTTCCTGGATACTTGGATTAGCATTCAGATAAATAACCGACCCATCCTGTGATGGTTTATGGTACTCGCTTTGACATAAAGCACCATGTGCTTTTCCGCTTCCCATTTCGGATGGAAAACCGGATAATTTCATACCCATCATTTCTGGATAATCTTCCAGTTGACATTTAAATACTGATTCATAGAATTTTTTTGCTCTTGTAATATCCACTGCAGGAATTTCGAACCAGTTGATTGAGTTTGCATTTTTGTCCATAATAGTAATTGTTTGATTTTGTTAAGTTTTTTGTCAATTGTATAGGGGACAAATTAGCAGAAAATCGGAAGAAGCAAGGGTTTTCAAATGAAAATAAATATTAAATTTACTTAACCCGGTCGAGTACCCGTTGGGGGATCTCTTTTTCTTTTCCCTGTTCCTTCATTATCGCAATATATTCTAAATAAGAGTGTTTGGCTTCGGTAGGGTTATTATCCTTAAACAGGGCATCCCCTAAAAATAAATGAGGAGGTGCTAAATCGGGATAAACAGAAACTAGGTAAATACAGAAGGATATGCAATCTTCAAGTGAATCGGCTCTATATAAAAAATGGGCATGGTTGGTGAGCCAAACCCCGATGGAATCCTTCACATCTTCCAGGCCATGATCCGTCAAATAATCGTCATAAGGGATTTCGAAATTAACTACCAGCTGATTGGTTAGATCCGATATAAAATAATAGTTGAGTGCAGCTGACATATAACCCGATGCATCCGTAAATCTGTTCTCGGCTGCAGCTTTCAATCCCCATTGGTTGGCAGCGGACAAAATTCCGATACTGCCCATAGACATATCCAGATATGACGATGGATAAAAAACACTTTCGTATTGCAAAACTGCTTCACTGATATCCCCGGTTTTAAGAGCTGCTTCTGCAAGTGTGATCGCTTCCTCGCTTGGATCATACACATTGAAATAATGAAATATGAGCTGTTTTTTGTTCCAAGTAAAGTGATAATTGAACATTGTGGCTTTCCAGGGAACCCTGCTATAAAAAATGATCGTATCATTCTCATAGTAGGCATAGGTATCTCCACTCAATATTTCGAATGGGTTAAAATCGATTTTTTTGATCACCTTATATTTATTGTCGGTGAGGGGATAGCCCCATGCAAAATCGGTGGCATATTCGTTGTAAAGAAATCCTACCTCTTTTACCTTTTTAGGTAAAAAATCCGCTGGAATATTCTCAACAGGAATAAAGGTGGTGTACTGTACCTTCTGGCCAAAAGCGAATGCTGGAAAAACGAATAAAATAAAAATAAGTTTATTCATTTTTGATCACCTCTTTTAATCTTTCTCCAACCCTGGGTGGGATCTGTGATTCTTCACCCTTCAGGGTCATAAGCCCAAGATATTTATCATAAAAAGGTTTGGATTCTTCTTTGTTATTCTGATCGTATAGTGCGTCTGCTCGTACAAGATATGCTTCGGTCATTTTTGGATAACACATGTTGACGAATGCAGCGATCTTGATACTTTTTTCAAGTGAATCGGCTTTATAAAGAAACAATGCATATTTGGCAATCCAGGGCCCGAGTGAGTCGGCCTGTTTCTGATCGAAATTGGCCATGACAATTTTATTGTAGGCAAATTCATCTGCAGATTCAATGAGAGATTTATTTAAGTGGTAAACAAAAGCGCCATCCATATATTCTACCGCTTCTTTATAACTTTCCGCCCAGGCAGCTTCCAGTGCCAGATAATGGGCTACACTTAAAATTTGATAAGCTGTCTTTGCTTCAGTAGCAGCCGGTACATATTTCACCTTGTTATAGAGAATGGAGGCTTCTCTTACATTTTTCTTCCGGAGCTCAGCTTCACCTTCGGCCGCTGCTTCTTTGCTTGGATCGGAGGTAACGCTTTCCAGTAGTGTAAGTTTTTTTGTATCCCAGCTATAATAATTATAGGTCTGCACATCTTTATATTTAATATGTGACCAGAAAAAGATCGTATCGTTTCGATAAAATGCTTTTGGTTCCACTCCAGCGAAATTATCGTATTCCTTTCCAAATTTACCGAGGATCTCATAGTTGAATTCACTGATCTCGAATCCGAAGCCCACTGGCTGATTGTTTTCGTTTGCCAGGATAAAACCAAGTTCGGAGGCACCGGCAGGTAATAATTCTTCAGGCAAACTATCAATCAATACAATTCCGGTATAGGTCACCTTTCCTTTTTGTGCAAAAAGGTGAAATGAAAAAATGAAAGCCGCGAAAAGGATGATTTTCTTCATGGTTATAATTTCATGATCTGTTGAGCATCAAACTGAACAGTATCCCTTGATGAATAAATATACAAACAATCTTTATTTTCGTCAAATATTACGTCATCCGGAGTAGCCTCTTCCTGATGAACTTCTTTTAAAATGGGTAACCAGCCTTTTCGAACCATAAGAGTTATTCCGGGTTCCATAAATCCGGTTTCATACACATATACAGTAACAGGTGTTTTTTTATAACTGAATTTTTTTTCGAAAGTGGGGGAGAATCCCATTCCTATAACCATGAAGATAGTTGCAAAGAAACCCACATAGATACCTCCGCCCGAAAGCAAACAGAGACTCATGGATCCAATCCATTTAGTTGCGTTCGATTTTTTCTTTATATTTTGGGTAATGGCCAGGATAAACATTAAAATGAGCAGTAGGCCTAATAGAATATAGTTGATCCAGGTAAACCATTCAATCCCTTTTTGCCAGCTGGGAATATAATAAGGAATCGCCAATACAATATTGATGAGTTGGAGAGAAAGAATAAGGAAGAAAAGCTGAACTATTCTTTTCATAGGTTATACCAATACAATAAATGTACCTAATTTTTGGCCATTGTACAACGGTAGCAATCCTTTACCTCAGGCCTGTATTGAAACATAATCCATTCCTCCTCTTTAGGGTTGAGAATGTCTAGTTGTTGCTGACTGAAAACTTCCGAATCTATTTTTTCGTACGATATCCCTTCCACTGTATTACAATAAGAAACAAAATGATCTTTTACCCAGGTAGCCAGGTAGGTGGCGGTTTGACCATTATAATAGAATACACAGCTATCACTGAAGCTTCTGTAGCTATATTTTTTTGCAATAATGGGTGTATTTGGGTCGTTGATATCACCATATACCAATACCATGTCATATTGATTCCATTTGATGATATGAGGACAGCTATAATAAACCGGGAAATAGGTAACGGTATCTGCAACTACATTGCTATCCGTCCAATACCAGATATACGGATTTTGATTGACCTTCAGGGGGTCATAAACCTGATAGGTAGGGTCATCTTTTAATAACCAGATTCCTTCATACGGGTTTTGGCCCAATATGGCTATTGAACTTAAAAAAAATAAAACGAAAAGTGTTGATCTCATTGACTGGTTTATGTTCAAAGATATGGATTTTTGTGTAACCGCTAGCGGCCCGGATAGGAGCGGCATCCTTTTTTGTTGCCATTAAACGTTGAATGCCAATTGTAGAGACGGAATATATTCCGTCTCTACAATTGAATCGACAATTTCCATAAGTGCAACAAAAAAGATACAGCGGATAGCCGGCGGAGCCGCCACAATTATTTTGACAACCTCACCCTCGGATCAACCACCGCATATAAAACATCCACGATAATATTCAACAAAACAAAAACACATGTAATTGTGAGCACCGAACCCATGACCACCGGATAATCGAGTTTTTGTAATCCATCAACCAGCGTTTTCCCCAAACCCTGCCAGCCAAAAATATATTCAACGAAAACGGCTCCGGCCAGCATGCCTCCTAACCATCCGGAGATAGCAGTGATCAAAGGATTCGCAATATTGATCAGCGTATGTTTATACAACACTTTGTTCGGTGATAATCCTTTGGCCATGGCGGTACGAATAAAATCAAGTTGCTGAACTTCGATGAGATTATTTCTGGTAAGCTGGGCAATGACCGATAGCGGACGAATTCCCAATGTAAATGCGGGGAGAACTAAATTTTGAATCGCTAAATATTTTTCTCCAGTATATTCGTCGACATTGTATAAACTCCCCCAGGTTGGTAAACCTGTAATCGAATGCAATACATATCCCAACAACCAACTGATTAGCACTGCTGCAAAAAAAGAGGGGAGAGCCATTCCTCCCGATGCAAGAAAAATAATGGTTCTGTCGATCCATGAATTTTTATATTTCGCTGCAAAAATTCCTAGTATAATACCAAATATCGTAGCAAAAAAAATAGCGGTGAAAGCAAGCACAACCGTCCCGGGCATTGCAGTGGATACTGTTTTGCTCACGGAACGATCTGTTTGAAAACTTTTTCCCAGATATGGAAATTTCAGCAACCATTTTTTATTCTGGGAAGAAAATAAATACAATCCGGATCGTTTCGTTTCCTGGGGATAAACGGAAACAAATGAAAGGTCATTCGCATAGAGTAATACTTGTTTCCACACGGGTTGATCTAAGTGATAGGCTTTTTTTACTTCATCAACGGTTTTTTGATCGGTATTCTGGCCGGTCATTTCATAAACAGCTTTTCCATCTTTATTGATAAAGCTAAAAAAAATAAAAGACAGACTAAAAACTACCGAGAGGATGATAATAATTCCATAGAGCGATTTCTTAAGCAAATAGCTTAGCATGGAATTATTTCAAATAATTTTTCTGCAAGCTTTCAACCGTTGGAAAATCGTTATAGTGCCATTTGTTCACAACAACCCCATCATGGATGAGTACCAATCCAGGATTGCTCCGGAGAATCGTCTTCAACGCTTTTTCATCATTCTGATAGATCTTGAACATTACATTGTTATCATGACGGAACTTATCGATCTTATCCGAGGTGGAAGCTGTTCCGCCCAACATGAAGATACCTTTTCGGATACAGTATTCTGCCAGTTTGGAGATCTTATCCATATTTTTTACGGAAGTATTATCCAGGTTATAACCCACCCACAAGAACGTATACCCGGGGTTCTTGATCAATGAATCGGCCATGAGCTGACCGGTTTCGGGATCTTCCAATCTGAAGTCTTTGATCTTTGCTTCGATCGCCGGTTTGATCACTTTTTTATCCTGTTTGTAAAAAGTATGGGTTGCTTCAAATGTACTGTCTAACCAACTCCAATCTTTAGTGGATTTCCAAACTTCTTCGCAGGTGGTATTGTCGAGATACACCATTTGAACTTCGGCCTGTTCCGCAACGGATATTAATTTTTCACGGATATTGCTTCCAGGAGCCCATGGGCGATAATCTTTCAACGGCATATGCTTGGTTCCATATAGTGTGAAGAAAGTACAGGAAAGCAGAATGGCTAAAGTGGTTATGTAGGGTTGAAATTTTGATTCGGAAAATTTAGCCGAAGCCAGTTTGGCCAGCATAAATGCTCCAACAAAAATAGCTGGGAACCACCATTTAAACTGGATGAGAATAAGTACTATCATGAGTGCCAGCGAACCGATCGCAACAAAAATTTCCTGTTTGGTAAGTTTTCCGCCTTTTATTTTCCGGTTCCATATAAACAATGGGATGATAAATACCAGTAGGATCATATCCTTCCAGAAGGTCTGCCACGGTTTTAATACCAACGCATCTCCAAAACAACCACAATCGGTGACCTTGTCATATTGCGCCGAATAAAAAGTGAGAAAGGCAAAAAATACGGTCATGCCCAGTAAGGACCAGGTGGCAAATCGCATGTTAACACCGAAGAGCACCAATAAACCTAATGCAATTTCGAATATGCAAAGGATAATAGAAAGTTGGAAGGCATGGTTGTGAAAATATTTGAATACACGTAAACAGAGTTTTTTAAATCCACTTAGTTTTTCTTTAGGAATCTCTTTGTATTCAAATTGTTTGTCAAATTTGAGTTTGGAAAAACAGGGGGACTCCTTTATTTTATCATCTACTGTTGGTGGAATCTCTACTTTGGTCGCGCCAATATCCTGACTGAACACCTCGAAATATTCTTCCAGTTTATAACCGGTACCGTAAGGATCATTGGCTTTGATAAGTCCTGAAAGAACAAAAATAGTTCCGACGATGATTCTGCAGATGGAAGTAAAAGTAGGTTTCATAAACTACAAGTGGTATTAATTATTTCAAAAGTAAGTTAGAAAGAGAATGAATGGTTTAAATTTAACAGAATTAACAAAGGAAGAAGATTTCGCATGGCAGATTTTAACGGTTCTGTAACATTTCATTTATTTTCCTCCATTTTGATCAAAGCAAAAACGCAATAATTGATCATATCATAATAGTTAGATTCGATCCCTTCAGATGCCACTGTTTTTCCTTTGTTGTCTTCAATTTGTTTGATGCGCATAATTCTTACCAATAACATATCGGTAAAAGAGCCGATTCTCATATCGCGCCATGCTTCACCATAATCGTGATTCTTGGCCTCCATTAAATTTTTCGCATGGTCAATATGTTTGGTATAGTATTGTTCGGCTTCGGCTACTTTTAGTTCGAGATCATCATAATTGTTGAGCCCTACCTGGATCAATGAGATCACACAATAATTGAGGATGCCAATAAATTCACCTTTAATATCATCATCAATCTTTTGGGTTCCTTTTTCTTCTATGGTGCGAATTCGCTGGGCTTTGATGAAGATCTGGTCGGTTAACGAGGCAGGTCGTAAGATCCTCCAGGAACTCCCATAATCCTTCATTTTTTTCATGAATATATCTTTGCATATCTTTATAGCCTCATCATATTGTGCAGAAGTATTATTCATTGATCTGATCGATATTATTTGATAGCCCGAATGTCGCAATTTAGCCCCATATTACCAACAACGATCTCTTATCGTGGCCAGGAGTTGAGATTGGACCAACCGCTGGTGATGGGGATATTGAATCTTACCCCGGATTCATTTTTTGACGGGGGAAAATATGGATCATCTGAAGAAGCCGCTATCCAACGGGTGCAAGCAATGGTTTCGGAAGGTGCTACAATCATCGATATTGGCGCTGCTTCCTCCAGACCGGGAGCTGAATTGGTGAACCCTTTGGAGGAGCAGGCCCGTTTACTTCCTTTTTTCGATAGAATCAGGCTCAATTTTCCGGATATATGGATCTCCATAGATACTTATCACAGTTCCACAGCAGAGATATGTCTGGAAAAAGGAGCGAACATGATCAATGATATTTCTGCAGGAAATATCGATCAAAAAATATTTGAGGTAGCAGGGAAGTATAAATGTCCCTACATTTTAATGCATATGCAGGGGGTACCGGGCAATATGCAGCAGACACCGCAGTATACAGATATAACCTCCGAAATAATTTCATTCTTCAGGGATAAAATCGCATCTTTAAACCAGCATGGGATCACTGAAATTATTTTGGATCCGGGTTTTGGTTTTGGAAAAGACCTGGAGCATAATTTTGAGATCCTAAGAAATTTGAACGTAATGAAGAAAATACTTGGCTTGCCACTTCTGGCGGGGATTAGCAGGAAATCAATGGTGAATCGGGTGATCGGCACCAGCCCGGGGGAAGCGTTGAATGGAACCACAGCACTTCATATACTGGCCCTCATGAACGGAGCTTCTATTTTACGGGTGCATGATGTAAAGGAGGCCTGCCAAACCATAAGTTTATATAATAAATACAAGTCGGTTGATTGATGATATTTCCGGTTAACATACAATGGATCGATGTTGTGGACATATTGTTGGTAGCATTGATGATCTATTATCTGTATCAGTTGGTAAAGGGGACCGCTGCGTTAAATATTTTTTTCGGGATCCTCACGGTATATATTGTATATCTGATGGTGGATGCGCTTCAAATGAAACTTTTATCGAAGATCCTTGGCCAGTTCATTGGAGTGGGGGTTCTTGCCACGGTGGTTGTTTTTCAGCAGGAAATACGAAGATTTCTTTTATTGGTGGGCGCATCATGGCTGAACAGCCGGTTCCGGTTTTTGAACAAAATGGTACCCAAAAATTTAGTAGGCGCCTACTCACAGAGCCCTGATACTAAAGAGCTTGAAATAGCGTTACATGATCTATTGAGAACCCAGACAGGGGCCCTCGTAATCATTTTGAAGAACTCTGAGTTAAAATATTATCTCCGTACCGGTGTGCCCATGGATGCCAGGCTTTCAGGCCAGCTTTTGCTCAATATATTTTTTAAGAATAGCCCCTTGCACGATGGAGCAGTTATTATCAAAGGTGGTACCATCAAAGCAGCCAGATGTATTCTTCCATTAAGCGAAAAGACCGATTTGCCCGAGCATTTAGGATTGCGACACCGGGCAGCCCTGGGTGTAACTGAACTTTCGGACGCCGTTGCTATTGTAATTTCCGAACAATTTCAGCAAATTAGTATAGCTTTTCAGGGAAATCTTGAAAATAATTTAACCGTACCTGAAGTGATGAAGAAATTAAACGACTACCTAAAAAAAGACTAATGCATAAACGTATATTCATATTTTTTACTTTTTTAGCTCCCATCTTTGGAAATGCACAGAGTTTTGTAGAAGGCTTTGAGGATGTTCCGGCTATTTTTTCTTCCGGATGGGCACAGCAAAATAATAGTTCTCCTTTTGGACCCGGGACATGGAGTCAGGATTTTGGAAATTTTACGGCTCCTTTTGGGAGTGCAAATTCAAGTATTGTGGTAAGCTATACAAGTATTGCTTCAGGTCAGTCCGGGGATATTTCCAACTGGCTTATTACACCTACCATTAGTTTAACACCTGGCGATTCCATTATATTTTATACAAGATCATTTCAAAACACTGCCTATCCTGACAGACTGGAAGTAAGGTTGAACCGAAACAATACAACGGATGTTGGATCATCCACAACTTCTGTAGGAGATTTTGATACGATCCTATTCACAATCAATCCAACATTAACACAGGGCAGTGGTGGATATCCAATGATCTGGACCAGGTATGCTGTTAAGATCGATGGCATATCACCTTCAACCCTTTGCCGGATCGGCCTTCGCTATGATGTAGTTGATGGTGGACAAGCCGGTGGCAATAGTTCTACCATTGGTATTGATAACTTCGAATATAAATCTGTTCTGATCGGGATTGAAGACAATGCTCCTTTATATGCCTTTGTTCAACTGTTGAATGGTCAGATCACAATAGATGTTCCTGAGGCATCTCATTCTTTCGAAGTGGACCTGATGGATATGTCAGGAAGAATATTACTTCATGGGGATTATGAAAAAGCAATGGCCATTGATGTTGCTGATTATAGCCGCGGTGTTTATCTCATCAGGATCATGTATGAGGGTAAATATCTTATCAAGAAAATTTCTTTTTAAAACAACATCACTAAGACTCATCTCTCTTCGTTGGACTACCATTGTTAAATCCTCATTTACGGACCTGTAAACTCCGGTTTAACAATGGTCGTCCGCCTTGATATCTGAGTCTTAGAGATGTCTTTAAGGTTTAATCAGGAAAACTTTTTTTTGAAATTTTCGTGCATCTGGTCGAATAATTTTAGGACACCTGCCTGAAAATCTTCATCGCAGATTTTTTTTACTGCGTCGACATCAGCCGCCATTTCTTTGGTGAACTTATAGATCTGTTCGTATGGACCAGCTTCGA
>JANWKQ010000149.1 GCA_025451295.1 Flavobacteriales bacterium
GGAGAACATAATCGGGCCATTCAAGCATTTACAAAATATGTAAGGAAAAAAATGTTCAGGAAAAAGCACTTTTTTGACGGAGACGGAAAGTGGGTCCTTGGTTCTATCTGGAATGGAGAAATATTTTTTAGGAATTAACCTGACAGCAAAACAATTAATTAATCCCGCTAATGCTCACATTCGCATTTTGCACCGGATTTACACACATTACAGCAATCTGCGCATCATTGTTGATGATATCCACCTCATGGTTTCCAAAAAAGAAATCACCGATGGAATCTGTATCGTGTTGTGAAGTGATTACGATGAGATCAGCATCCACTTCAGCAGAATGCTTAATGATCTGCTTCGCAAAATTCCCTTTTTCAGGATCCTCCGTATGGTGGGTATAATTAATATTATCAGCCTTTAAAAGATTAATGGCAAAGGTTACATTATGTTTGATGAGGTTGGTCAAATGCGAATCTTTTTCCAATGATTCGAATACAACAACTTCTGATTGGAAATACTTAGCCATCGAGATCGCATGGGCTATTTTATTCTTTCCGAATTTAGAATGATCAATGGGCAAAACTATTTTTTTATATCCATGGTAATCTGCCTTCTTCTTTTGAACCACCACAACAGGCACCGGGCACGAAAGGATCACTTTTAAAGAATTGGCTCCAACAATATGCTGCATGCCACGTACTCCATGGGTTCCAAAAACCACTAATCCCGCTTCTGCTTCTTTCACATATTCACCCACTGTACTAAAAATACTACCCTGTTCGGCGTGATAACTGGTCTTGATCTTGGTATTGCTATAATTTTGTTCTGCTATTTCTTTTAGTTTTGAATAAACGGCCTCTTCACCTTCATGATTTTTTTTCAATTTCGATTTTGTATCGCTGTTGATGATGTGAAGCAGTCGAACCTCATCATGATTTTGCTCTGCAATTTTTGATGCATGGTTTAACGCAACTTCTGCCTCGGGTGTAAAGTCACAAAGTGTAATGATGAGGTCTTTCTTTTCTTTGTTTAACATAAGTGGTTATTTTAATTATAATGTTGGACTACTATCATAACGTTGTACAATATCAGAAATTAATTTGAGATTTGCCTGTTTTTTTTCCTCTCTATATCTTTTTGCATAGTCGGTAAAGTATTGGTGGGCTATTAAAAACTTCATCTGGAGCCGGTTCCAGCCTTCCTCATCCTTTACCACACCATAGTGTAAAAATTCTTTGAAAAGCGTATTTCCAATCGGAAAAAAGTCATCCGTTCCCAGATAATCCAGGTCGGCATCACATATAATTTCTTCCAGTTTATTAAAGGCGATCTGTGGGATTTTGGTCCGCATGATCATGGCACATACCTGATCGATCTGTTTCTGGTTAAAATTATATTCTGGTAAAATTCTATGTGCAATTACACAACCGCTTTCTTCATGCTCATGGTAGGTTTCCAAAAAACCATAATCGTGCAGCAGAACGGCCGTCATTAATAAAGTATGATCATCACCGGTAACTTTTTCGTAATCCGCAATTTTTATGGCAGCATTATATACATACAAAGTATGATGCGCTCCATGATAATAGAGCGTCGACGCAAGGTGGTTTTCCAGTTGTTCAAAAACATAGGTTTTCAACGAATCGAACTGCATCCTACAAAGGAAGTAATAATTTGAATTTTTGACAAATGTTGGTGAAGAGTTTTATCAGGGCGGCTTTACCGGTGTTCCGCTATATCTTTTTATTGCTTTACTCCGTCTACTTCATTTAAAGACGGTTTAGCCCGGCGAAGGCCGGGCCCCCTGCGGATTGATCGGTTGTTGAGCAAAGCAATAAAAAGGATGTCGCTGCACCCCGGGCCGCTTTCATTAAATGAACAGCTATAGGATTTACTGAAAAAATTCATTAGCATTGACATAAGTTAAATGAGCCTCAAGCTTCACATCGTCTCTTTCGATATTCCCTACCCTGCCGACTATGGCGGTGTAATTGATGTATTTTATAAAATAAAAGCCCTTCATCAGCTCGGTATCAAAATTCATTTACATTGTTTCGAATACCATCGTCCCCCCGCCCCGGAGTTGGAAGAATATTGTGAAAAGGTCAGCTATTATCCCCGAAAGATCTCCAGCAGGCTTTTATTTCATAAGCTTCCGTATATTGTTATTTCAAGACAATCAGAAGATCTCATCCTGCAACTTCAAAAAAACCAATGGCCAGTATTGGTAGAAGGGTTGCATTGTACCTGGTTACTCAATGATCGTTATTGGCCTAACCGGAAGATACTGGTGAGAACCCATAACATCGAACATGAATATTATCAGCAACTGGCGAAGGCGGAAAAAAATCTTTTTAAAAAGTATTATTTTCTAAATGAGAGTACCAAGCTCGAAGCGTATGAACCCATTCTGGCGAATAGCTCGGGCATCATTTCTATTACTGAAAAGGAAAAAGAATATTTCAATAAATTCCACCATCAGGTAAAAACGGTTTCTGCTTTTCATGGAAACAATTCGGTGAATAGTAAACCAGGAACCGGGAATTATATTTTATACCATGGAAATTTATCGATCGCCGAGAATAATAAGGCGGCTTTATATCTGGCCGACACATTTGGTAACAAGAATTACCAGCTGGTGATTGCCGGCAGCTCTCCCAGGAAGGAGTTGAAAGATGTCTGTGCTGGTTTTGCCAATATTACTCTGGTGGCCAATCCTACTGAAAAAGAGATGTTCAGTTTGATTGAGAATGCACAGATCAATCTGTTGATCACCTATCAGAACACCGGTTTAAAGCTAAAGCTTTTGTATGCTTTGTTCAACGGGCGTCATTGTCTGGTGAACAAGACCATGGTAGAAGGTACAGGTCTGGAAGAAAATGTAACATTGGTCGATATAGACCAAAAAGGAGATCTGTTGAGGAAGGTCGATGAGAAAATGAATTTGCCATTTACAGAAGAAGCCTTTAAAGAAAGAGAAATTATGCTGGCACCTTTTTTTGATCAGGTATCTGCTCAGAAACTTATGAAAATGCTGTTTGAGCTTCCATAATGGTGCTCTTTTCGCATTTGAGGAACCTTCCGGGAAATTCATCCACAATCAATTTATCATGGGTCGAGATAAAAACGGCCGTACCCCTTTTGCTGATCTGCACCAACAACCGGATGATCTCTGCCGATGTTTCCGGAACCAGATTGGCTGTAGGTTCATCTGCGATGATTAGTTCCGGTTGATTGAGCAATGCCCGGGCGATCACAACCCTTTGCTGTTCCCCACCAGACAACTCATGAGGAAATTTGAACCCTTTTGTCCGGAGATCAACGGAGGTTAAAACCTCCTCAATCCGTTGGTCCATCTTGTATTTATCAGTCCATCCGGTAGCTTCCAGCACAAACTGGAGGTTATCTGCTACGCTTCGGTCTGTCAACAATTGAAAATCCTGAAATATGATCCCAAGCTTCCGGCGAAGGAAGGGGACTTGTTTTGAAGCCAGATTGCCTAACGAATATCCGCAAACGGTAAGTTCACCCTCGGTCAACGGCAATTCGGCGTAAAGGGTTTTTAACAAACTAGACTTGCCGCTCCCCGTTTTGCCCACAAGATATACGAACTCACCACTCTGTACCTCAAAATTTACATTGCTAAGCACCAGTACCTTGCCCTGCATGATCACGCCATTCCTGATAGAAATTACTGCTGAATCCAATGTGTTTATTTTCCTCAAAAGTTGATATTATAATATTGGATAATGCACATTTCGTGTAATAATTATTAAAAATTGTACGTTAATAAGTTATTAAGCTTTCAACCTCAACAACTATGCATCCACTTTACCTTTGATAACTAATATTTATTAGTGTGGTAATACAAAGGTTTCGATCACTTTTCGTTTTTTCATTCTTATGTTTGGGGCTGTTGGGTGGTGTGTCTGCCCAAAAGAGTGAATATTTTCAGGATAGCGAGAGGATCCTGAAAGACGGGATCGACCTGTATCAAAAGCAAAAATATGCAGTAGCCCAAACCCATTTCCAGGATTATCTCAATGCCGTTAGCTTTAAAGGAAGTGCATCTGCTACCCGTTACTCTTTAGGTGAAGCTAGTTTCTACAATGCAGCCTGTGCTGTGGAACTCTTCCAGGATGATGCCCAAAATCTAATTGAAAGATTCATGCAGGACTATCCTGAAAGTCCAAAAGTGGTACTTGCCCATTTTCATCTGGCCAAATTATTTTTTAGAAAAAAGGATTACGAACATGCCATTGAACAATTGCTGGCAACGGATATTTACCAGCTTACCAAGGAACAATATGTTGAATATTGTTTCAAGCTAGGCTATAGTTACTATATGATCAATGACTACGACAATGCATTAATGCAGTTCGGGAAGATCAAAGATGAAAAGAACCTGTATCAGGTCCCGGCCATCTATTATTATGCCCATATCTGTTATGTTCAGGAAAAATATGAGATCGCCCTTCAGCATTTCCTGCTCATTAAGGATGAAAAGAAATTTTCGCAGATCGTTCCATTCTATATTGCCCAGATTTATTTTGTACAGAAAAAATATCAGGAAGCGGTTGACTATGCATCACCCATTGCGGATACATTAAGAGGGCCCAATGTAGGTATGGTGAGAAGGATCATTGCCGAATCCTATTTTGAACTGAAGGATTACCAGAAAAGTGTAGACAATTATAATAAGGTATTAGATGCCGGGAATACACTCGACCGGATTGGTCATTATAAATTTGGTCTGGCCAGTTATTTTATCAAAGACTATGAAACTGCGGCCGCTCAATTAAAAGATGCTACCAGTGAGGTGGACGATATATCACAATCAGCCTACTATTATCTGGCGGATTGCCTGATTAAGACAGACAACAAACGGCAGGCTTTAGATGCCATGCATTTTGCCTATACGTATGAGTTTGATAAACCCATGGCGAAGGAAGCGCTGATGAATTTCGCCCGGTTGGCCTATGAGTTGGGATATGATCCATATAATGAAGCCATCAATGCATTGAATGCATACATCACCAAATATCCAAATGATGAAAGGCTTGATGAGGCCTACGAATTACTGGCCAATATTTATTTAAATACAAGGAACTATAAGAATGCACTGGCCTCCATCGATAAAATAAAAGTAAAAAGCACAAATCTGAAGATCGCTGAACAGAAAATTTATCTCTACCGTGGCATGGAGATCTTTATTGCTGTTCCCTGGCCCGGTGGAAATTCGGCAGGATATACAGATGCAATCGACCATTTTAAAATGGCCATTGAAAAAAACATGGATCCTCAGATTGGAGCACTGGCAAAATTCTGGATGGGGGATGCCTACTATCGACAGGAGAATTATACGAAAGCGGTTTCTTCATTCAATGATTTTCTGGGAACTCCAGGAGCAAAGAGTCTGCCCGAATATAACGACGGATATTATAACCTGGCGTATGCCTTTTTCAAACAAAAGGAATTCAACAAGGCTTTGATCGAATTCCAGAATTTTACAAATAAGGCACCTTACAGCGATCGAAAGATCAATGATGCCTATGTTAGGGTTGGCGATTGTTATTTCATGAACAAGAATTATAAAAAGGCAATCGAAGCATACGATAGAGCGATCAACGGCAATAGCAATGTAAGTGATTATGCGTTATTACAAAAAGCATTGATCCTTGGATTGGATAACCGTCCCGGCGAAAAAGCTACTGCATTGGAACGTATTTTAAAAGATTTTCCTACGTCGAGTTATATGGAAAGTGCCTGGTATGAATTAGGCAAAACCTATCTTTCATTAAAACGCTTTAATGATGCAAGCGAAACTTTTACGAAACTGGTATCAGAAAAACCAAACAGTCCGTATCGTCCAAAATCCTGTTTACAGGTCGGTTTGATCTATTATCATGCTGATAATTTTAGGGAAGCCTTAGGGTGGTTTAAAAAAGTAGCGGATGAATACCCGAATACGCCTTATATGCAGGAAGCTGTTGGATACATTAAGAAAATCTACATCGATGAATTGGGTGATAATGATGAATGGCTGGCGTATGCCAACAGTATCAACCTTCAGATCAACCAGGGTGAGGCAGACTCTACTGCTTATGCGGCCACCGAGATTGCTTTAAAAAGTGGTGATTGTGTAAGGATTGCAGATGCAATGGGTAAATATCTTCAAAAATTCCCACATGGAATTTTTAGTCTGGATGCCAATCATTTCAAAGCCAATTGTCATATTGATCAGAAGGAATATGAAAAAGCAGCGGTAAATCTGGAAGCGATCCTCACTTACGGCACAAATGACTATACGTTGGATGCCATCACCACATTGGTGGAAATTTATGAATACACAAAGGATGATGTAAATCTCGAACGAGCCTATTTATTGTTAGAGCAAAATGCCAATACCCCTGCGCTACATAAAAAAGCGGAGATAGGTCTTATGAAGATCAAATTCAAATTTAAAAAATACAGTGAAGCATTATATTATGCACAGCAGGTGAAGTCAGGTGGTGGACTCGATCCTGGTCTTGATCAACAAACCAATTATATTATCGGCAAATGTTATTTTGAAAATGGCGAATATGACAATGCGTTGACTTCTTTCAAATTATTCTCTGGCAAAACCTCTTCGGATTATTATCCCGAAGCGATGTATTCGGTTGCCTATATCCAATACAATAAAGGCCAGAACCGGGATGCAGAAAAAACGCTGAAAAAAGCAGTGAATTATATGGGTGGTCAGAAAGACTGGCTGGCTAAAAGCTTTATCCTGATGAGCGATGTTTATGTGGCCTTAGGCGATCTGGTACAGGCAAAATCATTGTTACAAACCGTCATTGAAAATCACGATGGTCAGGAATTGAAGGACCTGGCCCAACAAAAACTGGACGCAATCCTCGAATCAGAAAGAAACAAGAACAAATCCAATTTCAACAATGAATGGGAAATGGATATGAATAATAATGAACAACCGAAGAACGAAAATAACATCGGAAATTAAGATGAGAAAAACGGTCATATCATTCATTACATTGGCGCTGCTCCTGCTGTTCACCGGTACAGGGTTTGGTCAGCAACAGGTGGATATTTATACCGGCTACGAACCCAAATTAATGGATTCCGAAAAAATGTTTGATGCTCCGGTGATCAACGATACCACCAAACCTGTGCAGGGTCATGCATACCAGATCAACTCGAAAGAGGTAAAAGTTGATTATAAACCCGACACGATTGCTGCGGTAAAGATGAAAACAGAACCATTAGCAAAACTTCACAGATTTTATTTAAAAGCCGGTTTTGGAAATTATCTTACACCGTTTATA
>JANWKQ010000150.1 GCA_025451295.1 Flavobacteriales bacterium
ATTTAAAAATTAATGACAATCGGCTGGATGCTTCTTTTATTTCTGAAACCGGATTGATCCTTGACAAATTTACAATGATGAAGGATGTAAATAATTCATATGATCTTTTGGTACCGGCTTCTGTTCCAGTTAATTTAACAGCGAGCTGGATCGGTAATTATTATTGGGAAAATTCAGGGGATACTACTTCATTAGTTATGATGAGTTTTACCCAGGATTCTATGGTTGTGGTGCAGGATTTAAAAAATTGTATTGCCGATACTTTTCACATTACCGTTTACAATCTGGGTGAAGAAAGTTTACAAAAAGAATTTATTCTGGTGTATCCCAATCCCACTGAAAAAAATTTCAATATTACATTACCGTTGTTTCAACAAAGTATCATAGTTGATATTTATTCCATGAGTGGAAAATTAGTATTTCAGAAAAAATGGTTTGCAACTGAAAAAAACATACAGATCGATCCTGGAAATATTGCGAAAGGAGCCTATTCCCTTCGGGTGATGATCGGAAAAAAAGTATATTGTTCCAAGCTGGTGATTGGCTAGTTACTGACACAACCATTATTTAAACTCTATCTCTGCGATTACATTTTCTCCTAATTCCTTATTCAGATTTTCAATGATCTTTTCCTTTTCCATTGAAAATTCTTTTCTCATTACTGAAGATTTTAAATAGATCACTGCTTTCTTTTTAATAAATTCAACTTTGGTGGTATTCCCCGCCACAAATGAGCCCATTGATTTGATCCAGGCTTTTAAAATATCCGTCTCCGAAGCTTTTTGCTCAAGCTTGTATTTCTTCAGCATCAGCTCAAGCGCTTCTTTTAAACTTATATCATTTGATTTTTGCATGAATACTGTGCTCAACGGTTCAAATATCATAAAACCGGCCATCCAATCCAAGTTCTGTGAATAAGTGTTGAAGTTTGGCTGATCCTGTGTCTGTAATAAATACCTGTCCGAAGTTTTCACTTGTCACCTTGCTTAATAATTGTTTGATCCTGTTTTCATCGAGTTTATCAAAAAGATCGTCGAGCATCAAAAGGGGTGCATCATTCAGTTTGGTTGACAGGTAATGGTGTTCTCCAAGTTTTAAAGCCATTAAAAAAGATTTTTGCTGACCCTGCGATCCGAATTTTTTTATGCTCATTGAATTAATGGTAAAGTCCAGATCGTCCTTATGGGTACCTATGGTTGTATATTGCAAAGCCCGGTCCCGACCTCTTGACCTGCCCAACATTTCTTCCATGTTCTCACCACTCCCTAGGTGGCTTGACAGCTTAAGTGATACCTCCTCGGCCCCATTGGTAATGAAACGATAATGATCATTGAACAGAAGTAAAAATTCATCCACAAAAGCTTTTCTTGATCTGAAAATATCACTTCCGTATTTAGCCAGTTGCTTGTCGTATACCAACAGGGTTTCTTCATCCCAACGGCCGGTATCGCTCATTTGCTTTAACAGACTATTTCGTTGATGTAAGATCCTTTGATAGCTGATCAATGACTGAAGATAGGCATGGTCAAATTGAGATAAGAGCATATCAAGCCATCTTCTCCGGTCTTCGCTTCCACCCGTTATAATAGATAGATGTTGCGGACAGACCATGACTGCAGGAAGCAGTCCAATATGGTCGGCCAGCTTTTCGTACTCTTTTTTGTTCCTGTAGATGTTTTTTTTCTGTCCCCTTTTAAAGCTGATCTTTATATGCTCGTCCCTGCCCTGTCCGGCAAATTTACCCTCCAGCATAAAATAAGCCTCGTTGAGTCGAATATTCTGGCTGTCAGAAGTATTTAGAAAACTACGGGTAAAGCAGAGATAATAAATGGCATCAAGAATATTCGTTTTACCGCGTCCGTTAAGGCCAACCAGACAGTTGATGCCCTTGTGAAAATGCAGTTCCCGTTCTTCGCAGTTTTTAAAATTCAAAACATGTAGCCAATCTATCTGCATCCCAAGGAGACCAATTTAAGCTACAAAGGTATACTCATTAGAAAAAAAGTATATTTTTGCACCCTAAAGAAATGAACAATGGCAGAAAATAGTAACCAGGGATCATCAGGAACCGGTTTTTCTTTAAGGACGATTGAGAATTTTTACAACCGCAATAAAAAGGCGGTAATGATTGCCGGTATTGCGGTTTTAGTGGTTGTAGCGGCTATTTTTTATTATCAGACTCAGATCAAAGCGCCTAAAGAAAAGGCTGCTTATAATGTACTATACAAGGCTGAATATTATTTTGGGTTGGATTCATTCAAGTTAGCTCTCAATGGACGCCCTGATATTGGTGGAGTGGAAGGATTTTTAGGCTTCAATGATGTGATTGCTCAATATGGAGGCACAAGGGCAGGTAACCTGGCCCGCTTCTATGCCGGTGTTTGTAACCTTCATTTGGGTCAGTACCAGGATGCTATTGATAATCTGAAGAAATTCTCAAGCAATGATGTGTTAGTGGGTTCTATTGCCCTTGGCTGCATTGGTGATGCCAACAGAGAGCTTGGGAACAGTGATGAGGCGGTTAAATACTACGAAAAAGCGGCACGGCGCAACTCCAATTCATTTACTACTCCACTCTATCTGAAAAAAGCAGCCATGACCTACGAGGAAGACCTTCAGAACTACGACAAGGCCCTTGATCTTTATATCAAGATTGAGAAAGAATATGGCAATACACCTGATGGGAGAGACATTGGCAAATATATTGCCCGTTTAAAAACCATGACCGGTAAATAATCCTCATGGCAGGCAAAAACCAAAATCTGAGTGCTTTTGCTTCTGAAACCCCTAATGGAAAAGACTATACGATTGCTATTGTAGTTGCTGAATGGAACGATAAGATCACTTTTGCTTTAAGAGATAGTACTATCGATACCCTTAAAAAAGCAGGGGTTCTTCAACAGAACATTCATGTTTATCAGGTTCCGGGTAGTTACGAACTTCCTTATGGCGCCTTTACAATTCTTCAAAACTTTAGTCTGGATGCGGTTATTTGCCTTGGATGTGTGATTCAGGGTGAAACACCTCATTTCGATTATATCTGTCAGGCAGTTTCCAAAGGATGCATGGATGTGCAGTTACAGCTCAAATGCCCAGTAATTTTTGGCGTGCTTACCACGTTAACTATGGAACAGGCTGAAGCCAGAGCAGGTGGTAAGTATGGCAATAAGGGTGCAGAGGCTGCTCATTCCGCTTTAAAAATGATCCAGCTAACACATTATTGTCAGGAGAAGGGTGATCGTGATCCCCTGTTGGATACAATCAATGGCCCACTTGGAAGTCTTCTACTTCAATCTGCCATGGTAAATGATGACGAAGGGGATTTTGATTTTGATATCGATGATGCTGATGACGAAAGCTATTTTGGAAAAGGCAAGAAAGTTGAATTGAATCCCAAGAAGAAAAAGAAGAAGTAGTGATTTTTTTATTTCTCCTCAGATAATATCTTGCGTTTCTCATCCCTCGGAACATGATAGATATCAATAGCAACCAGTGCTGCTATAAATCCCCAATAAGGAACAGCTGCTTTATCTGTATCCAGAAAATTATTCAAAAAACCATGGAACCAGTAGGTGATCAATGATAGAAGTATCAGGATGGTTAACCATCGGATGTATTTGGAAGTTCTGCTGAAAATGATCCTGGCCCCCGTAAAAAAGGAAGTAATCACAACCAGTATCACATTTACCATACCCATCACTCCTTGCTCGGATAAAGGCCCCAGGTATTCACTATGCGCATTTCCACCATCTCCGAAATTGGTGCTGATGATCGTTAGCTCATAGGATTTCTGGAAGGGTGCATAAACAAAAGAATAGGTTCCAGGCCCCCAACCCAATACAGGTCGTTCTCGATACATTCTCAAAGCACAATTCCATCTCAATATTCTTTCCAGATTGGAAGCATCGGTACGAATGTTTGACATGGACTGGATATTCTCCGAAAAGTCAAGAGAACTGTCCTGTTTATTTTTTTCAAGTTTTTGAACGATGGACATCCAGTTCATCAGAAGGAATCCGAATATGATCCCAATAACTCCAACTACAAAGTACCACCTGATCTTAAAGGCAAAAATAATAAAGAAGCCGGCAGCCACCACCACACTTAACCAGGCAGCTCTTGAATTTGACAGGATCAAACCAAGTAAAATAACCCCAAAGGCAAGTATAACTAATATTTTTACGAATAGTTGGTGTTTATTCACAAACATGTAACCAATCAGGAAAGGAATAAAAAATGCAAGCATAACACCATACTGGGTATGATCATAATAAAACGGGGTCATCACCCAATGGGCAGGATCCTTCTCAAATCCCCACAGTGCATGATTGTAGGTGGTATAGATTACAACAGAGATCAATCCTAAGATGTACATCCAGGGTAACCGTACAATATTTTTTGTCTCCTTGAACAGATGAATGGCCAGAAAATAAAAAGGAACAATGAACCAGAATTTATTGAACATGCTTTTAAACGAGACCAATGGTATCTCACTGCCTACAGAGGTGATCAGTCCCCAGCCAAGTAACAAACAAACAGAAATGGTTACAGGGTGTTTCCATATCCTGGAATCAAAAGAATTTTCAATAAGCGATTTAAAAACAAATAGGATCATAATCGCAATAATAAGCGGTTCGGCCGGCAGACTGATGGCAAAGCCTATATCCTGTTCTTTTAATTCAACCGAAAGGGGAACAATCAGGACGGTAAACATAACCAGCTTATCAATCGACAACAAGCTCAGCATCATTAATGCAATAGCTACCGGTAAAAGATAAAACCAGAAGATCTCATAATAAATAAGGATGCCGCAAACAGCAATGTATAGCAGACCCAATAAATAAAACCATCTTATTTTCGCAGCTTCGATCAAGCAGCAGTGGTATTGGAATTCTTCAGTTTTACGGATGCTTTATACCTCCGCCAGTTTTCCAAACCGATGATGAAGAATATACTCATGCAAAAAGTGGCAAAGCCACCTCCCAAGGTTATATACAATCGTTTTGGATAAGTCTTTTTATCGGCGGTATAAGCATAGTTCACCACCATCATATGCGGAATATTTGCCTCCGCATCCACCTTGGCCTGATCATATTTTACTTTTACTTCCGCTCTTTGTTTGAGAAACAACTCAAGATTTTCTGAAAGCTCCATATAAATACCCCCATATTTTGAAAGGATATCAATTTCAGCTTTTACCGCATTGGCACCTGATTGATTTCCTTTCGACAAAGCCTCCGCATAGGCCCTGTTTAATACTTCCGCCATGGAAACATAGTCGTTGATCCCTAAAGCCCTGATCTTGTCAAGAGAATCCGTCATGATCCTGATCTCTGCGTTTAAGCGGTTATATTCAGTCTCTACAATTTTAAAACCTTCAAGAGCCCGTTGTTTTTGAATTTTATTTTTAATTGTATCATGACGATGGGCTATATCGTTCGCCATTCCGGCAGCAATAGCCGGATCCGTATCCAAGACCGTTATTTCTACCGCATTGAACTCATTTCTCCTAAAGTTAACATTGCCATTATACTCCTTATATATCTTGGTCTTAGCATCTCTGCTTTTGGGATTGATCTTATAGTGTTTATACAGATCATAATTGATGATCACCCAGTTACGGATCTCATCCGATTGCAGAATTTGTAACGACTGCTCCGCTTGCTCTTCTTCCCCAAAAGCAAGGAAGTCTTCTTTACCACCAGGTGCCGTTTCCAACAATGCCTTTGAAATAGAATTGGTGGTTGTTGGATAAAATATAACGGTAGATTTGTATTTGTTCTTAATGGTAAAGGAGATCAAAAGAGAGGAGACAAGTCCCAGAAAGCTCACGATCAAAATGTGTAACCACCATTTTAAAATAAAGGCGATCATGCCCTCTGAGCTAAATTGAAAACCCTGGTTCTTTTGTTCCATTCCTGTAGTGTTAAACGAATTGCAAAACTATAAAAAAAAGGCAATGCCGAATCGCTAACGGTGTTTAGCTGATTTAATTATCCTGACCTGGCGCTATTACAGAAATAAAAAAAGAGCCATGGTGTGATCTTGAATATGGATATTCGGATGCCCCAAGCCTGATGGATTCGGGAAATCCGGTCCTATGGTGACAAAATGACGCCTGCGGGGCTCCTGTTTGAAAGAAAAAGTCAAATTCAGTACAAGTATCCGATCCTTCCTTTCGATCGCGTAGATAAACCCTCATAAGGTCAATCCGATCATGGATTCCTACTGATATCGCGTAGACGTATTCACTGGTTATGTAAAACCTACCTTTATAAAAATGAGTACCTATCCGGGTGTAAAATGTTCCGTTTTTTTTATCCATGAACGTAACCAGAATTTTTTTTGGACTTAAAAAAGAATTACCGGTCTCTCTAAAATAACATTTATAGGTACTTTCCTTAATGGCCCATAAAATATCAAGGTCATTAAAGGTATCACAGAAACTGGATTCAGATGTATTGAGTATTCTGCCCTGATATGCCTGTAATGAATACTTAGATGAATCAAACGAACTGGAAAGATCGATGATATCAATTCCTATCATGCCGGTATCAGTTTCTTCTGAATGAGTGTAACAGCATTTCCAACGGTGTCCATTGTCTCTACTTCTTCATCAGTGATCGAAATGCCAAAGGCCGCTTCCACATCAAGTACAATGTCTATCAAATGAGCAGAGTTTATTTTAAGATCTCGTAACAAATGGCTTTCATCGGTAATATTCACCGCTTCCTGTTGTGTTATATAGGTCTTTATGATAGGTTGAAGTTTTTCTAAAATAACGGCTTTATCCATAAATTAAATTTTCAGTATTTTTCTTACGATTAGTTGTGTTTTTGTTTTCATTTGTACATAGTACATTCCGAATTTCAGTTCGCTTACGTCAATCGGATCATTATCTGAAACTCCGGTCAAAAGCACCGAACCTTTCATGGTAAATATAGTATATTCCAAACCGGGACTCATATGTAAATAATGATGAACCGGATTGGGATGCACATTGATCCATTGGTTGGTTTGTTCCTCCACTCCAATGAACTGATTTAGTTTGAATTTTCTGAAAAAATTCCAAATCTCACCGCTGGCCGAAAAATCACGGTTTGTATTTCCATAAGACGGAATATCAATGGCCGCTCCCGGCCATGTATGGCCACCATTCGTAATCTCTATAAGTACTACTTCAGATCCATCTGTGCATGGCAGGTAGTTCTTCCTGATCGCAGTGCAATTATCCGCAATATTAATATCAGCATAAGGAACGTCCGTAGAAGTAACCGGGCAACCATCATGCTGACTCCAAAAATCAACCAATTCAACTGCACCTAAAGACTGCATCATCCCATTATAATTCACTACAGGATCTGTTGTCCCATGAATATGCATCACCGGTACTTTTCTGGCAGGATTACAATAGGCATGAGTACTATCTGTCATAGGACCCGTAACGGAGGCAATGGCTGCTATGCGATTTGGCAACTCACAGGCAAGGCGGTTACTGAGATATCCCCCATTACTCATGCCGGTAGCATATACTGAATTTACATCAATGCTATAATGTGCCATCATAGTATCTATCAATGCATTTACAAAGCCAACATCATCTACACCGGTAAAATAAGCGCCAAATCCAAAACCCACATTCCATGCATTGGAGATCCCATCCGGATAAACGGTAATGAATCCTGCAGTATCAGCCACTACATCCATTAAAGAATAGCCTTGTTGCTGAGCACCAGTACTTGTATAACCATGAAAGTTAAGCACCATTGGATAGGAATTGGAAGCAGTATAACCCGGGGGTAGATGAACAATATAAGTCCTTGTGTTTCCATCATGCACAAATGAAAAAGTTTGTGCCGTGCAAAACTGGTTCATCAATAAAATAACAAAAAGAAATCTTTTCATACTTACTACAACAAAGATAACAAAAAAAGGGTCCCGGTTAACCGGGACCCTTTCCTGTTTCACAAAAGATATGCTATTTCAAAATGAATTTAAATGATTTATTGAATGTGTTATTCGATAGATTTACAATATACATTCCAGATCTCAGCTCATTAGTTGGCACAATCATTTGATTACTGTTATCAGTGGCCAGACGGGTATATATAAGCTGTCCCAACTCATTATAAAGCTTCACAGAGAGATCAGCATTAAATCCGGTAGAGGATTGTAAAATAAAGCCCTGCATTGGATAAGAATAGTATCCTGTAATTGTTTCGGTTTCCTCATTGATACCAACTCCACAGTTATTTCTCACATTCAGCACATAAGTCGCAGTATCTGAACCACAGGAATTTGTAACTATCATTTGAACGTTTTGATTACCTGCGGTGTTATAGGTAACCACCTCTCCACTCGCATTAGAGGTAGCAGGGCTTCCTCCGGTAAATGTCCAGGCAAATGTAGTCACATCCAAACTGGTTGCCCCATCAAGCAGAACTGAAGTATTACAATCGATTGTATCGGCCGCAGCCGTTAATGCCGCAACTGGCGGATCCAGTACCTCAATTTCAATGGATGTATTTCCGGTACAACCTGCCGTTGTTCCGGCTATGTTATACGTAGAAGTGACCGTTGGATTCGCATTTACAGTAGGTCCTGTAGTTCCACTGAGACCCGTTGCCGGACTCCATACATACGAAGATGCACCTGAGGCTGTAACATTGGTATTTCCTCCATTACAAATTGGATTGGTAACAGCACTTACAGAAACTACCGGAGTTGCATTTACCGTAACATTTACCTGCGCTGAATCAAGTTCAGAGCAACCTCCTCCTACAACATACATGGTAATGGTATGAACCCCGGGTGTATTAAATATAACCGTTGGATTCGGGTCTTCCGAAACATAGCCTGGAGGGGTTGAGCCTGGCAGATCCCAAAGTAAAGTATCCTGATAGGTTGATCCTGTTGCATCAAAAGTGATACCTTCTCCCTGACAAACAGTCATTGGTGAGGCGGTGAACTGTGCATTGACAGGTTCGTTTGTAAGGAATGGATGCATGATCAAAGAGGCATCCAGTGTCCACGATGATCCTCCATTATAATGGTACCATAAAAGATCGTTTTGTCTTTCCCATATTGCTGACGGAATGGTTTGTCCGGCTGAATTACTTACGATTGACAGTGTATCATGGATACCAGCCTGCCATTGCAGATTGGATACATCTACAGCCACAAAAAATCTTTTTGAAGCAGGTAATGTGATCGGTGTTGGCCAATGTACATTGGTATAAAAATTTCCGTTCACATCCGCCATGATCTCTCCCATGGTTAAATTATAGGTGGTTCCGATCTGTGCACCCGGTTGACTATTAATACCCGCTGTACCATCATAGACCTTCACAGGAACAATTTTATTTGGGTTAGCTGAATAAGCAAGACCAAATGCAATATAACATTGTACCATGGAGGTGTATGGAAGCGCTGATGCATCAAAATACATGGCTTTTTCCTGGTCATCATACAGATTATTTCCGTTTACCCAACCATCCTGTCCAACAGCCGCACCGGTATAATAGTTGCTCAATGTCCAGCCACCGGGTATCGGGAGATTAAGTGTATTACATCCACCTGCAGTATTTACGGTTATATAATTGGTTTGCGTATTTGTATTATTTCCATTCGCATTCGTAACGGTTAATGTTACATTATATGACCCAGGTGTATTATAAGTGATCGAAGGTGGATTTTGTCCCACATAACTACCGGGTGTCCCTCCTGCAAAAGTCCAATTCCACGTAGTGGGAGAATAGGTAGATTGATCTGTAAAATTCACCTGTCCACCCGCAGTTACAACCGTATAATTGGAAGTAAATGCTGCAACCGGAGGTAACGATAAAGAAGCAGAAACGCAGGTCATTGCAGCATTTGCATCGATCCTGCCGGCTCCCAGCTGACCAATATAACCTGGATTTTGTGCATCAATGTTATCGGCAGTTGAATAAAGACAGGTAATAATATCTGCCTGTGGCATACCTGGATTTAATGATCTCATCAAACCTACCAGACCTGCTACCATTGGAGATGCCATAGAAGTACCAGATTTATTGCCATACGAACCAAGGGCAACCAAAAATGTGCTGTAAATATTACTTCCCGGAGCTGAAATATCAATCCAGTTGCCATAATTTGAGAATGATGATTTTCCATCGCCACTAGCTGTTGAAGCAACACTGATTACGTTTGCCATGGCTGCAGGATAGAACATTGAACTTACGTTGTCATTACCAGCCGCAGCTACCAGGATGGCTCCTGTGCTATACGCATAATTACAAACATTTTGTCCCGTAGTTGTAAAGGTGGGTCCTCCCCATGACATGTTAATTACATCTGCACCATTGGCAGCTGCATATACAATTCCGGAATATCCGTCGGTTATAGCAGTAGGTGTGCTGGTTGCTTTTACACACATTAATTTACAACTATAACCTATAGAAGCAACACCTATTGAATTATTGGATCTGGCAGAAGAAATACCTGCTACGTGTGTTCCATGATCATAAGAAGTGGTTGTTGGGTTTGGGTTATTATCATCATCTCCAACATCCCACCCATTGATATCATCAATATAACCATTACCATCCTGGTCTCCACCACCAACGGGATCACCTGGGTTTACCCAAAGATTTGGAATAAGATCAGGATGCGTTCTATCAACACCATCATCTACAATAGCAATAATGGTTGAACTTCCTGATGAAAAATAATTCCATGCAGTTGGCGCATTTATAGTAGTTAAACCCCATTGGGAGCCATAACTTGGGTCATTTGGAACCAGACATTTATGGTCTAACGGAACTTTTTCGGC
>JANWKQ010000151.1 GCA_025451295.1 Flavobacteriales bacterium
ACCTGAATTGAATCCCAGGGTGGGGAGGTCGGTTTTTTCGGTTGTGATATTCCCAAAAAAAGAAACAAGTGAAGCGCTGCCGTCAAAACCAACTCTAAAACGTGATGGCCATTTGGTTGTATAATCATATTGTGCAGATAGAGCCACTGGAATAAAACTAAAAAGGAAGAGAATACAAGCTTTTTTCATGGTCTGGTATGCGGTCTGCATTCAATATTTGGCGTTGCGAATATAAGAAAAAAAACCTGTATCCACGGTCGGGGATACAGGTTGACGGAGATTTGCCTTTTTGGGAAGTAATTCTCCTTATGATTGACTCACTAAGCTGCCTGAGTTACATGTTCTGTATCGGCTTCTTGTGATGTGGATTTTTTTAGGTCGATCATTGAATGTAATATCTTGTGAATCATTTTAAGAGTGGCCGACTGAATGTCATCACTCTTTTTACTCACGAATTGGGAAAGCAAACTCTGTACAACTGTTCCTAACCATTTCTTAATGGGACTATCTGAATTACCCATCACCTTTTTGCCAATTGCTCCTGTAGCAAGATTTAATCCGATCTTAAACAGGTCATTTTGAACTTCAGGTGATTTGGCTGCCTGGTTTATAGTTCGCTTGAGAATGTTGATGGGTTGAATAAATTCATACCCTACTTTCAAATCTTCCTTTGCTAAGGCAAGTTCACGGTCACGTTTTAATTCCAGCTCCTGAATCGTACGCTTATATAATTCACTTGTTTTCATATATGATTTGCTTGTGCCTTTTGTTGGTTCAGATATTTTTTGATGGCGAAATTAGTTACCGGTTTAGTGATCAAAACCTTTCGACCGGCAAGGATGATCAAAGCAACGAGAAGATAGAAGCCGGCAACTACAAAGAACCCATAGTATAACTTGCCTAAAAGCTCTCCAATCCATAATGCCAGACCTATATTGACTATTATGAGAAACATGATCGTGGTCGCAATTACCAATACGTAAGCTGCTATCATCGATCCAACTTCTGTTCCTTTATTTATAGCCTTCAGTTTGATAATTTCCAGACTGGCTTTAGCGGCCTCTTTGGCGTGTGCTAAAACAGATTCTGCTATAGTTGCCTTTTCTTCCATCGCATTAATTTTTTGAACTTAGTTTAGTGGGCAGGTGAACTTTTTTCAGCTCCAGGACCTTTAGAGTCTTTTTTAGCATCCTCTTTTTTGCCATCTAAGCTTTTTTCTTTTTCACCCAAACCTACTGTTTCAAGAATTTCTTCTCCTTTTTCGGCCAGCGTTGATACTTTATCTTTTAAACCTGAGAATTTATCTTTTACAGTTTTTAAAGCATCTCCACCTTTATCGGCGATTGTTTTACGTAACTCCGATCCTTTCTGGGGTGCAAACAATATTCCGATTGCTGCTCCTACTGCTGCTCCAGCCACTACCCCTAATAACACTTTTCCAGTTTGCATAATTTCTATTTTTTATATTGTTTATTATTGATTTACCTCCTTCCACTATTGTGCCATTGGATATAAAAAGAGCTTGTTTCCTAAACAAGTTTTTGTAGTTCAATATTTTACAACATTTTTTCTTTTTTCCCCCTGTTCAATTGAATCAAAAATTAACCGGCAAAATGAGAATTGAGATTAGTTTCTGTTTTCATTTTGAGAAAAAAAAATAAATGGCACACCTGAAAGTCAATTGTTGATTTTTTGAAATTTTAATGCTAATGCACTCATTTTCAAATAATTTAAACTAAAATAGTTGACCAACTATACAATATTTTTCGAATTCGGGCACATTATATGTTATGGGTACTGGCGTGAAACATTAAAAATAAATGATATGATTATCTACGTGAAAAATATGGTTTGTACGCGTTGTAAAATGGTGTTGGAATCTGAATTGGCAAAACTGGGCTTACATCCACTTAGAATAGAATTGGGCGAAGCGGTAATACAGGAAGAAGAAATTACCACTGAATATTTATCTATGCTCAACGAGTCTCTTAAAAGATCTGGACTTGAAATTTTAAAGGACAATAAAAATATTCTTGCCGAAAAAGTAAAAACAGTGATTGTAGAATTGGTTCGTGATGGTGATGCCAAGCTAAAGATGAACCTGTCAGATTATCTGAGCCGGAAACTCAATTATAGCTATACTTACCTATACAATGTGTTTTATCAGACTCAGGGATTAAGCATTGAAAAATATCTGATCTCATATAAAATAGAAAGGGTAAAGGAGCTCCTGTCATATAATGAGCTTAATTTAACTGAGATTGCTTATATGCTTAACTACAGCAGTGTGGCTCATCTGTCCAATCAATTTAAAAAGATCACGGGTATCAATGCTAGTGAATACAGACTCATTAGTATGGCCAACAGAAGATCTGCAGGTCAGGTGATGTGAATTTAATATTCAATATATGAAAATAGAGTTGCTAATATATTTATTTCTGGGATTGAGGAGACTATTGACGAGAAAACCTTTTTGGTAACCCAACATTTAAGAGTATGATAAAATACATTCTGATGCTGCTATTATCGGTTACCTTCTTTATTGGTGTCTATTCTCAGAAACCTGATTTCGAAAGAATGGTCTATATGATAGATTCAGCGAATAGTGCCAGGATTGATGAATATGCAAAAAAATGCTTTCCGGACTACGCTGTTCTTATCAGGTTTAAGGGAGATACGTTTAGTTTATGTTCGATCGAAACGGTCTTAATGGTTGCACCTGATATTGAGGAGGATCAATTGCCGGTCCTGGAGCAATTCATGGTGAACATGGCGAATTACTATGCTTTAAAAAGAATTCCTGTGACATTTGAATACGGCATGATACCCGGAAGCGTGGAAATGATCTATGATAAAATGTTTAACAGGCGCGAAATCTTTGTATCATCGGCTGAAATAAATGTAACTCATTCCAGGGCGATCGATCTGCTTTTGATATTTAATAAGATAACAACAAGCTCCTCCCGAAGCAGGATATTGGAAAAATAAAGGAACCTTGGTTTGAGTATGGTAAATGGTGTACATTTCAGATGTGAATTATGTAATAGAATAACAGAAGCATGTAACGATATTCTTTTTAAGACAGGATAGATTTGTAACATAAATAAATTATTCATTTCAAAATTGAATGACATGTACAACGAAAAGAAAAATACTTCAATAAATACCAATCAGGATGAACACGAAACCGAAAACAACCAAACGTCCAAGGATAAAACAAATCAAACCGATCAAAATAAATTGGACAATAAACAATCCGGGCAAACCAAGCAACCATTTACTCAAGAAGAATGGTCCAGCAAAAGAACAAGACTCCAGGAAGAATATCCTGACCTGACCGATGAGGATTTGGAATTCGAAGAAGGCAAACATACTGAATTGTTTGATCGTCTTCAGACAAAATTAGGTAAGACAAAAGATGAATTAAGAAAGATCATCGACGGTTATTCAGAGGAAAGAGACGAAGAAGATGAAGAAAGAGATGAAGAAACCGAAGAGGATACAGATCAAGATATTCAACCCAAATAAAAATAGTGTCCCTGTTCTCCTAGATAAATACCGCTTAAATTTAATTTTAAGCGGTATTTTATTTAACAAACTAAAATTAAATGCTATGGAACGACAAATACAATTTTCAACTGGCTTTTGGAACGATAAAAAGCCTAAGCTCAAGAAACAGTTTCCGATGCTTTCAGACAGTGATCTTGTTTATCAACCAGGTAACTTAAGGGAGCTCATGAATTGTCTTAGCAACAAGCTTGGTAAATCGGGCACAGAACTCCGCAATTTTATTATCGATCTATAGGTTTGATTCTTGACGGTTTTCATTGCTCCAGGCTTTCGAGATAGAGCTCTTCAACCTTCTTCCTGGCCCAGGGAGTTTTTCTTAAAAAAGTAAGGCTTGATTTAATGCTTGGGTTGGTAGTAAAACATTTAATGTTAATCGTCCGACCCAATAAATCCCAACCATAATAGTCAACCAGATGAATAAGAATGGCTTCAAGCGTGATGCCGTGTAAGGGATTGTTTTTTTGTGATTCAGGCATTATGCAGACTTATTTATTACCTCAAAAATAATGTAATTTTTCCTGTTTATATCATAATAACAAGATAAACAGTCGATAAAAAACCGGTATCGAAAATTGTTCTATTTTTTCTTGGATGGTATTATCAAATCTTTCTATATTGAAAAGAATTCATGATCTCAGGGCTATGGTGATCTATATTAAAAATATGGTAAGCACACGGTGCAAGTTGGTCGTAATGGCAGAACTGGAAAAACTGGGGCTGCATGCAGTGAGATTGGAATTAGGAGAAGTGGAAACAGAAGAGGAAATGGGAAAAGAACATCAGTTCCTGTTTGACCTGGCCTTAAAAAAATCTGGTCTTGAGATTGTGGAGGATCACAAGCAGATCATGATAGAAAAAATTAAAAAATGTATTATTGAATTGATCCAACATCCGGATATTAAACTCAAAATCAATCTATCTAATTATTTATCAGAAAAACTTCATTACAATTATACGTATCTCAACAACTGTTTTTATAGGATCAAGGGATTGAGCATCGAAAAATATATGATTGCTCAACGGATCGAAAAAGTTAAGGAATTGTTGATCTATAATGAACTTAGTTTATCTAAAATTGCGGAAGAGCTTCATTATAGTAGTGTGGCACATCTGTCGGCCCAGTTTAAAAAGATAACGGGGATCAATCCAAGTGAATACAGACAACAAAAAAATAGCAGCAGACAAGAGATCGACAAAGTGTGAATCTTATAAGAGAAAGTGTGATTTTTATAAAGATGGTTTAAATGAAAGAATTTACATTTGAGTATTAATCATCCAAATATATCCTTGCAACCAACATAGGTTACAAGGCTCATAAACCAGGGGAGATCTGGAAATCAGGAATTGCGGGGAATGGTAGTTATGCTACAATAGCCCACAATTACCTAAGGAGAAACCGCTTATGATTTCGATCATAAGCGGTTTTTAAATGTCCATTTATTATTTCGCCGTCTTGTTCATGCTTTTTCCGTTAGTGCTCATTTCCTACCAAAATTCATAGTAAGCATTTTCAATACAAAGAATTTTTAATCAGAAAGATAGAAGTATACATTCAAAACTTCCCCGTTAGAATCCGAAGAAATCACCTTGACAAAAGTTCCGCAACCACTTAACTTTACCAGTGTTTGGGACAAAGATCATGAAAAAATCTGCCGTCATAGCAATATTAATTAGCGCCACAGCCTGTGCCATTGGATCGATGAAACTAATCATGCTTTTTATCAATTATGCAGTGAATAGTTCCACCAGTCCTATTGTCTTCTAGCACTTGAAATGGGAACAACTGGTTGGCTAAACGAAGATTAAATTTCTCATAATCAGTAATTTAATATGTTATAACCTTTTTTTCGTTCACTTGGTATGCATGCATACCTTTTAGTTGTATATTTGATTTGTGAAAGCGAAAAACACTACCGCATCATTGCCTAAAGAAGACACTGTCGACTTTAATATAAAGTTTGCCTGGCATAGCATCAACCGCATGTACAATCAACAGGCAGCAGGTCACGACCTCACTACTTCGATTGGTTTTGTGCTGCTCAATATCGATTCTAAAAACGGAACACCTGCTACCAAGATCGCGCCCCTTTTAGGTATGGAGCCCAGAAGCCTGAGCCGGATGCTGAAAGCTTTGGAAGAACGTGGACTCATTTGCCGTAAAAGCGATCCGGATGATAAACGACTCGTAAAAATATTTCTTACCGAACTAGGTCGCCAGAAAAAAGACATTGCCAAAAAAACGGTCCGTACTTTTAATGAAGCCATCAGGAACCAGGTACCGGCCGATAAACTCAAAGTATTCTTTGAAGTCATTAAGGATATTCAGAAAATCATCGATCAGAATCAATTTTTTAATCAATAAGATTACATGGAAACAACGACGCTTGAAAAAAATTCAACGGTTGGAGTAAAATCCGTTAGTGGAATTGCGCATAGAAAAATAAAAAAAGTAGCCGTTTTGGGTTCTGGGGTCATGGGATCACAGATTGCCATGCATTTCGCCAATATTGGTGTGGAAGTTTTATTACTCGATATTGTCCCGTTCGAATTAACCGAAGAAGAAAAAGGCAAAGGCCTTGGAATGGATAACAAAATGGTGCGTAACCGTATTGTGACCACCGCGTTTACAGGAGCATTAAAATTAAATCCGAATCCCCTGTATCATAAAAGTTTTGCCAACCGGATTTCGTTAGGAAACTTCGATGATGATATGGCTAAAATTGCCAATGTGGATTGGATCATCGAAGTGGTGGTAGAACGCCTGGACATTAAGCAACAGGTTTTCGAAAAAATAGAAAAATATAGGAGGCCGGGAACGTTTATTACGTCCAATACATCCGGGATCCCAATGGAAATGCTGATCAAAGGAAGATCCGATGATTTTCAAACTTATTTCTGCGGGACCCACTTTTTTAATCCACCCCGTTATTTAAAATTATTGGAGATCATTCCATCCTCCAAAACAAATAAAGAAGTGATTGATTTCTTTATGAACTACGGAGAAAAGTTTTTAGGAAAAACGACTGTACTTTGTAAAGATACCCCAGCATTTATAGCAAACCGTATTGGTGTTTTCAGTATCATGGCTTTATTCCACATGGTAGATGAGTTGGGATTAACACCCGAAGAAATTGATAAATTAACCGGTCCGGTAATTGGAGGAGCCAAGTCAGCCACATTTAGGACGGCTGATGTAGTCGGCTTAGATACCCTGGTGAATGTAGCCAAAGGTGCCAAAGAAAATTTACCTAATGACGAACAGCGTGATAAATTTGAGTTGCCAGCTTTCCTTGTAAAAATGATCGAGAATAAATGGCTTGGTCAGAAAACCAAACAAGGATTCTTCAAAAAAGTAAATAAAGAAGACGGGTCCTCAGAAATCCTTTCACTTGATTTTAAAAAGCTTGAATACGTTCCTCAGAAGAAAGCAAAGTTTGCGACATTGGATGCCACCCGGACCATCGATAAATTAGAAGATCGTTTTCCGGTTCTCGTTGCTGGTAAAGATGCGGCAGGTAATTTCTATAGAAAATATTTTTACACTTTGTTCCAATATGTTTCGAACAGAATCCCCGAGATTAGCGACGAAGTGTATCGTGTAGATGATGCCATGAGTGCCGGTTTTGGTTGGGCGTTAGGTCCGTTTAAGGTTTGGGATGCTATTGGTCTGGAAAAGGCCATTAAAGGAATGGAGGAGAATGGAACTAAACCTGCACAATGGATCTATGATATGCTGGCCAATGGACATACATCCTTTTATAAAGTAGAAGGTGGTAAGAAAATGTATTATGATGTTCCAACAAAGTCCTATAAATATATTCCTGGTCAGGACAATTTTATTATTCTCCAGAACATAAAAGGAGAGAAAAAGGTATGGGGGAATTCCGGAGCCACTTTAATAGATATCGGTGATGGAATTTTGAACCTGGAATTCCATACAAAAATGAACTCAATTGGTTCAGAAATTATTTCCGGTGTACATAAATCGATCGAGATTGCCGAAAAAGAAGGCTGGAAAGGGTTGGTAATTGCAAACGAGGGAGATAATTTCTCCGCAGGTGCAAACATCGCCATGATCCTCATGCTGGCGATCGAACAAGAATACGATGAGTTGAATTTTGCGATCCGTGCATTCCAGAATATGACCATGCGCTTACGTTATTCATCCATACCGGTGGTGGTAGCTCCTCACGGGTTAACTCTTGGTGGCGGATGTGAAATGTGTTTACATGCAGATGCGGTGGTTGCCTCTTCAGAAACCTATATTGGTCTGGTAGAAGTAGGGGTAGGGGTCATTCCAGGTGGTGGTGGAACAAAAGAATTCGCGGTACGTTTTAGTGATGAATTGCATGATGGTGATATTCGTATCAATTTATTAAGAGATAAATTCCTAACGATTGGTATGGCTAAAGTGGCAACAAGTGGTTATGAGGCTTTTGATCTGGGAATTTTCCAAAAAGGAAAGGATAAAGTGGTGGTAAGCAGAAACAGACAGATTGCTGAAGCAAAAAGGAAAGCATTGGAATTAGCCGATGCAGGATATACTCAACCTATCATGCGTAAGGACATTATGGTAATGGGTAAGGAAGGAATGGGCATTGTTTATGCAGGAGCTAATAGTATGAAATCAGGTCATTATATTTCAGACCATGATCAATTGATCTCAGAAAAACTAGGATATGTTTTATGCGGTGGAGATCTTTCTGAAAGAACCATGGTAAGTGAACAATACTTATTGGACTTGGAAAGAGAAGCATTCCTGAGCTTGCTCGGGACCAAAAAGACTTTAGAAAGAATTCAGTTTATGTTAAAGAATGGCAAGCCGTTAAGAAACTAATTACAATAATAAAATTAAAATTTTTAAGATATGAAAACTGCATATATCGTTGCCGCACATAGATCAGCTGTCGGAAAAGCCCCTCGTGGCAAACTAAGACTGACTCGTCCTGATGTGGTGGGTGCAGATGTGATTAAACACTTATTAGCACAACTACCACAATTGGAAAGATCAAGAATTGATGATGTAATTGTTGGAAATGCAACTCCCGAAGCTGAACAAGGATTGAACATGGGGCGTATGATCTCCTTAATGGGATTAGATATCGAAACTGTTCCTGGCGTTACCGTGAATCGATATTGTGCATCTGGTTTAGAAACCATCGCCATAGCGAATGCAAAAATCCAAAGTGGAATGGCCGATTGTATAATAGCCGGTGGAGCTGAGTTCATGAATTCAATTCCATTTGGTGGCTGGAGAATTGTTCCGGATGCAAAATTGGCAAAAGACCATCCCTCTTATTATTGGGGAATGGGTTTGACGGCAGAAGAAGTGGCCCGTCGTTATAAAATTACCCGGGAGGAACAGGATGCATTCAGCTTCAATAGCCATAAAAAAGCAGTAGCAGCCATTAAAGACGGAAAATTCAAAGAAGACATTGTACCTATTAAAATAAATGAAGTGTATCTGGATGAAAATGGAAAACGTAAAGAACGTGAATCTGTTTTTGATACAGATGAGGGCCCACGTGCCGATACAACCATGGAGGCTTTGGCCAGATTAAAACCGGTTTTTGATGCATATGGAACAGTTACAGCTGGCAATGCATCTCAGACTTCCGATGGAGCAGCCTTTGTAATTGTGATGAGCGAAGAAATGGTAAAGGAATTGAATATACAACCCATTGCCCGAATGGTAAGCTATGGAGTAGCGGGTCTCGAACCGGCCATCATGGGAGTTGGTCCGATCTATGCGATTCCAAAAGCTTTGAAAAAAGCGGGAATGAAACAAGAGGATATCAACGTGATCGAATTGAATGAAGCTTTCGCATCACAGTCATTGGCAATCGTTAAGGAATTAGGACTGAATCCGGATATTGTAAATGTAAATGGTGGGGCAATTGCACTTGGACACCCATTGGGATGTACAGGTGCTAAATTAACTGTACAGGTATTGAATGAACTTCGTCGCCGTAAACAGAAGTATGGTATGGTTACCATGTGTGTTGGAACAGGTCAGGGTGCCGCAGGAATATTTGAATTATTGAATTAAAAAATAAACTAATCAAAAAAATAATTTAGAATTTAATCATGGAAACAATGACTGATAAAAAAACCGCTTTAAAGGGGGGAGAATTCATCATCAAAGAAACCAAATACCAGGATATATTTATTCCGGAAGAATTCGATGAAGAGCAAAGAATGATTGCTCAAACCTGCGAAGATTTTGTAAAGAACGAGGTTTGGCCTAACCTTGATAAAATGGATTCGATGACGGACCCTGAGCTTGTTCCCTCTTTACTGGATAAAGCTGGTGCACTAGGTTTACTTGGGATCAGTCTGGAAGAACAATACGGAGGTTTTGGAAAAAACTTCGTGACCAATATGCTCACTACTGAAAAATTTGGTGCAGCACATTCTTTTGCAGTTGCGATTTCGGCACATACCGGAATTGGAACATTACCAATAGCTTTATATGGTAACGAAGAACAAAAGAAAAAATATTTACCCAAACTGGCTACGGGTGAATGGAAGGCTGCTTATTGTTTAACAGAACCAAGTGCAGGGTCTGATGCGAACAGTGGAAAAACAAAAGCCATACCAACAGCTGATGGCAAACACTATCTGATCAACGGACAAAAAATGTGGATCACCAACGGCGGATTTGCAGACATATATATTGTATTTGCAAAAATTGAAGATGATGAGAATCTATCTGCATTTATTGTGGAAAAAAGTTTTGGCGGCATCCGTCTGAATGCAGAGGAAAAGAAAATGGGAATTAAAGGATCTTCGACACGCCAGGTTTTCTTTGAGGATTGTAAAGTGCCTGCTGAGAATTTATTGAGTACTCGTCAGAATGGATTTAAAATTGCTGTGAATATTTTGAATATTGGTCGAATTAAATTGGCGGGAGCTGCAGTAGGCGGCTCAAAAGCGGTTGTGAGCCATGCTGTGAATTATGCAAATGAACGTCAGCAATTTGGTCGTTCTATTTCAAAATATGGAGCGATTCGTTATAAATTGGCACAACAGGCCATTGAGATATTTTCATGTGAATCTGCCACATATCGGGCGGCACAGAATATTGAAGATTGCATCCATGCATATATAGAAGGGGGAATGGATAAAGCGCAGGCAGAATTAAAAGGTGTTGAGCAATATGCCATCGAATGTGCTATGCTAAAAGTTCATGGATCAGAAACATTAGACTATGTGGTGGATGAGGGTGTACAAATTTACGGAGGTATGGGATATAGTGCCGAAATGCCTATGGACCGTGCTTATCGGGATGCACGTATCAATCGGATATTCGAAGGTACCAACGAGATCAACCGGATGTTGACGGTTGATATGATCTTAAAACGTGCAATGAAAGGTGAACTTGATCTGATGGGGCCTGCTATGAAAGTGGCCGGAGAGCTCATGGAAATACCGGATTTTGGAGAAGAGGATACTTCGCTCTTCGCAGCTGAGAAAAAAGCGATCGCCAATTTTAAAAGATCTATTTTATTGGTAGCGGGTGCCGCTGTTCAAAAATTAATGCAATCATTAGCAAAGGAACAGGAGGTGTTAATGAACATAGCGGATATGGCGATCAAAACTTATGTTGCCGAATCTACCATGTTGCGTGTGGAGAAACTGGTGAGCATGAAAGGAGAAGCTGCCTGTGCAGAACAAATCGATATGATGAGGGTATTGTTCTATGATTCGGCTGACCACCTATTCATTATCGGAAAAAATGCGATCAACTCATTTGCCGAAGGTGATGAGCAGCGAATGATGACCATTGGAGTTAAACGTTGGACGAAGTATGAAGCAATCAATACCAAAGAGGCGCGTCAAAGAATTGCCACTAAAATGATAGAAGCAAACAAGTACTGTTATTAAGAAATATCTGAACTAAAGGTTTGAAAACCCCGGCAAGAAATTGTAGGGGTTTTTGTTTTCTTCTATATTTGTGTATCACCACCAACCTAATATGATAACTGCCCATCATTTTTCCACTTTTCCCTTTCTGCAACGGCTGATGATGATTTGCATATTTCTTTTTTCTTTTGTTTATGGTCAAACGAAGGTGGACTCTTTGTTATCCCTTATCAAAATGGATAAGGAGGATACCAGTAAGGTGAATGATTTGAACCTGCTGGCCTGGGAACTCATGTATTCAAATCCTGATACTTCGATAATTATGGGCATGCAGGCATTGGAACTGGCAGCGAAAATCCTTAAAAGTGTTACAGCAGATAAAGATGAGGGGTTAAAACTGAAAGCAAAAAAAGGCATTGCTCAATCGTGCAATGGGCTCGGCGTATTTTTTTGGTTGAAGGGTGCCTATCCTGTTTCTATTGAGTATCATTTGAAGGCCTATCAAATACGCAAAAATATTGGAAGTAAGTTAGGAATGTCTACTTCGCTTAATAATTTAGGGCTTGTGTACAAATCTCAGGGAAATTTTATTGCGTCTCTGGAATGTTATCAGCAGTCACTTCAACTATGTACTGAGTTGGGAGAATTCAAATTGATAGCTACGGATCTCGCAAATATAGGTTCAATTTATGCGGAACTCGGAGAGAATGATAAAGCATTGGACTTTTTTCAAAAATCTATTCTGGTTGGTAAAAAGATCAATGATAAAGTCGTAATGGCGAATACATTTAGCAGCATTGGTAACCTTTATTACTACACTAACAACTATGTATTTGCCAGAAAATACTATTCAGATGGTTTAAAGATTGCGGAGGAAATCGGAAACTATCATCTGGTAGCAAACATTCTTTGCAATCTGGGTAGTATAGAAGCATCCGGGGAAAATTTTGATGCGGCCATGAAATATTTTGATCGGGGTCTTGAAATAGCCTGGGACCTTGGAGATTTTGGTATAATTGCCACCATCACGGGTAATATCGGAATCATTTACAGTGATCAGGGAAATTTTAGAGAAGCCGAGAGGTATTTGCTTGAATCCCTGGAAATATCAAAAGAGATTGGGTCACTTTTGGATGTGTCGAATCTTTCCCAATCCCTCAGTGAGCTCTATGCGAAGTCGGGCGATTTTAAGCTGGCGTACGAGTATCATGTTCACTATGTAACCACAAATGATAGCATTTTTAACGACCAAAAAAGCAAAGAAATAGGAAGATTAGAAGCTCAATATGAGTTGGAAATGCAGACAAGGGAACAAAAATTGTCTGAGCAGGAGAAGTTAAGGTTTCAGATCCGACAAAGAACCCGGAAAAATCTGTTGCAATATAGCGGTATTCTGATCCTATTGGTTCTTATAACATTGGTTGTCATTATTTTCGGATACATTAAGGTAAGCGCAAGGATGGCTTCTGCCATTACCTTCTTTGCTTTTCTACTGTTATTTGAGTTCCTACTCGTATTGCTTGACCCTTATATAGACGATTGGTGTAACGGAGAACCCGCTTATAAATTATTTTTTATCGCCATTATTGCGGCTTTGATATTCCCAATCCATGGATTCTTTGAAAGATTCCTAAAGAAAAAAATGATCAAATAGTCAATGATGATCAATCATCAACCTAATAACCGGAACCTTGTAAAAATCTTTACGAACAGTTTCATCTTTACTTTAGGAATATTCTCAGCTGGCTTATATGGTCAGACCTCAAAGATGGATTCATTAGTATCTCTTGTTGGAACGGAAGGAGATGATACTTCTAAAGTGAACCACTTAACCCAATTATGCACTGGCTATATGGATCTACGACAGGATAGAACGGCTATCTATCATGGAAGTATGGCAATAGGGCTGGGACAATCGTTGCTGGATGCTGAAAAGAATCCAGATATTAGAAAATCCCTGAAAAGGAATATTGCATTTAATCATGAAACAATCGGACGGATTTATTCAAATCTGAGCGACTTTACAGAGGCCATGGTGCATTTTAAACAAGCTATGGAAATTAATATTGAAATTGAGAATAATTATGGGATAGCCAGAAATCTGAATGCGATTGGAAATGTTTACTACTATCAGGGCGATTTCGTAAAAACACTTCAGTGTTTTTTTCGGGCGTATAAAATAAATATCGGATTGGGTGATAAACAGGCGGCAGGAGTTAATATGAATAACATTGGGAATGTATATTACGAGCATGGTGACTATTCAATTGCGCTGGATTATTTTTCAAAAGGCTTACAAATTTTTTTGGAGGTGAATTATAAAACCGGAATAGCCGCAGGATTAAGTAATTTGGCCGATGTGTATTTCAAACAACATAGAATGAATAAAGCGCTTGAATACTATATTCGATCGCTAAAAATATACGAGGAATTAGATGATAAATATGGAATGGGAATATGCCAAAGTGGTATTGCAGATGTGTATTCAGAGAAGGGAGATTATCAAAAGGCATTTGAACATTATGAGTATGCTCTTGAAATAAATAAAAGTTGGGGACATAAAAATGGGATTGCACTGAATCTGGGCGAGATTGCTGATCTTTTTCTAAAACAGAAAAAATATTCCGAAGCGGAGACCTACCTTTTAAAAGGATTAGATTTGGCCACAGAGATCGGAGAATTGCCGGTGATGAGGGATTTTAATAGATCATTAAGCGAATTGTATTCTCAAATGAACCGATATGATCTGGCTTATATATATCATGTAGCGTTTACAAATGCTAAGGATAGTCTTTTTAATAATGATAAAAGTAAGGAGATAGGCAAACTGGAAGCAAAGCATGAAATGGAAATAGTCGAACTTGAACGACAACGAACCGCCGATGAGGAGCTAAAAAGAAAGAACGCTGCAACAAAACGCCGGCATCTTTTACAATATAGTGGAATTACTTTGCTTTTAATGGTGGCAGCCTTAGCTGTGGTTTTTCTTGGTCTTGCAAGAATGAGTCCATCGGTTTCAAGGGCTGTTTCGTTTTTTGTACTGCTGTTACTTTTTGAATTTCTGCTGGTTTTGTTGGACCCTTCTGTTGAGCGGTTAAGTGGTGGTGAACCTGCCTACAAACTTCTGCTCAACGTTTTGATCGCAGTTTCCATTTTTCCGCTTCATACTTTTTTTGAAAGATTTATTAGAAAAAAATTGGCAAGGTGATCTTTACCACCTTGCCAATTTTATTATCCTCTGAACTCTCCATTTTCCCATTGTCCTTCTTGCACAAGATTTCCGTCTGCATCAAAACTCTTACCATATCCATTCACTTTATCTTCTTTGAAATACCCTTCAAACCTTGCACCATCGGTGTAATAAACAACTCCATAACCAGACATCTGATTCTTCTCGAAATTCCCAACATATTTATCACCTCCAGACCAGGTATAGGTTCCTTGTCCGCTCCAGTTGCCATCCACATAATTTCCTTCGTATTTGTTTCCATTTGTAAAGGTTTCTGTACCATATCCACTTTTAATATCGTTCACATAATTTCCTGCATATTTATCGCCGTTAGCCCATACATAGGTTCCATATCCGTTTCTTAGACTGTTTTCATAGTGACCGGTAAATTTATCCCCACTTGCCCAGGTAAAGGTTCCCTCACCGCTTCTTTGATCGTCAACAAAGTTTCCTTCATATTTGTTTCCAGAAGCAAAGGTTTTTACACCGTACCCATTCATCTTGTCATTGGCATAGGTTCCAACGAATTTGCTTCCGTCTGCCCAAATATAAGTTGCCTGGCCGCTGCGAATGCCATTTTCGTAGTTACCGATATACTTATCACCAACAGTCCACGTAAAAGTACCTTGCCCGTGTTTTTTTCCCTCCAGAAAATTGCCTTCATATTTGTTTCCACTGTTATAGGTTTCAATACCATAACCGGTTCTTTTGTTATTTACAAAATCACCTGTATATGTATCCCCGTCAGGCCAGCTATAGGTCCCTTTTCCGTTACGGTAACCTTCTTTAAATTCGCCAACATATTTTTCACCGTTAGCCCAGATCATCGTTCCTTTTCCATCACGCAATCCGTTTTTAAAATGGCCTTCATAAGTACTACCATTGTCGTAAATCATAGTACCATTTCCGTTCTCGCAATCACCTGTTGTGCATTGCGCATTCAAATTGTATCCCACACTTATCAGGCAGGATAGTAATAATAATTTTTTAATAGTTTTCATCATTCGTTTTTTTAAGTTCGAATTCAAATACCATCGAAATAATCATTGGTTCAAACAATGGTTCATGATTACCTATTAATAGGTAGGATATTATCGGGGTAGCTTTTCGGGTCTTTGACAACAGCAGTCCGGGCTTCAGGACTAACACTGTTAGCCCCGGGGGCTAGTGCATAATAATTTACTATATTTATTCAACTTTTTTTAATGGAAAACAACAACTTTTTCCTCCACATATCTTTCATCAGAAGAGTTCTGATTCTACCCTTGTTTTTGATATCCGGTACAATTTTTTCCCAAGGTCAATCTGTTTCTCCAATCGATTCCATAAAAACCCTCCTCAAAACAGATCAGGACGATACCCTTAAACTGGATCATCTTTACGATCTGGGTTGGGAAGTCTTATATCAAAATCCGGATTCCAGCAAGTTGATTGCAAATGAGGCTTTAGAATTGGGGAACCGAATAGTCTCGGGTTTATTGACTCAAAAGGATCCGGTAATTATGAAGGCCGCTAAAAAGGGTATAGCGAATGCGTACAACCTCCTGGGAGTCTATTATTCTGTGAAAGGAGATTATTCCAATTCGCTGTTAAGCCACCTGAAGGCCCTTGAGATAAGGGAAGGATTAAAGGATCAGTTAAAGATAGCCTCATCCCTTAATAATTTAGGAGCTGTTTTTATGCAGCAGGGCGATTATGCAAAATCACTGGAATATTTTCTGAAAGCGTTGAAGATCCAACTGGAAACTGGAAATAAATGGGGTATGGCCTCCAATCTTGGGAATATTGGTCTTGTGTATTTGAATCAAAAAGATTATCCGAAAGCATTGGGATATCTGTTCAAAGCGCTTAAGCTAAATGAACAGCTGGAAAATAAGCAAGGTATTGCAATCAATCAGAGTAATATTGCGAATGTATATCAGTATCAAGGCGATTATGTCCGGGCATTAGAATACTATTTAAAAGCACTCAAACTCAACGAAGAGCTGGAGAATAATGAAGGAATAGCCATTAACTTAAACAACGTGGGTGGAGTATATGACCGGCAGGCAGACTTCCTGAGAGCCTTGTATTACTATTTTAAGGCATTAGAGTATAATGAAAAGCTCAGTAATCAATCGGGCATTGCATTGGATTTGGGTAATATCGGACGAATTTATTTCAGGCAAAAAAAATATGCAGACGCCGAACAGTATTTATTAAAAGCCCTCAACAATTCCGTTGAAAGCGGAATGCTGGAGCTTGTTAAATCGCACAACGAGGAATTAAGTAAATTGTATGCAGAAACAAACCGGTTTGAACTGGCCTATAAACATCATGTGCAATTTACGATCGCCAAAGACAGTCTCTTTAACGATGAAAAGAGCAAAGAAATAGGCAGGCTTGAAACACGTCATGAAATAGAAATAGAGGAAATGGAGCGGGAGCGAATTAAAAATGAAGAACAAAAGACTAAAAATCAAAACCGACAGAGAAAGCATTTGTTACAATATAGTGGAATCGTGGTATTGTTGTTAATCATTGCTATGCTAATCACGTTGCTCGGATTTGTAAAAGTGGGTCCACCTGTTGCCCGTGCGGTTACTTTTTTTTCATTCCTTTTGTTTTTTGAATTCCTGTTGGTTTGGCTTGATCCTTATATAGACAGGTTCAGTGGGGGAGAGCCAGCTTATAAACTTGCCCTTAACGCTGCAGTTGCAGTACTTATTTTCCCCCTGCATGGATTCTTTGAAAAACTGATTAGGAAAAGATTGATAAAATGAGATATTTTTTTGAATCAACAATTTTGTGAACCTTTTGGAAGAGCGAATATGTAAGATTTGCGGCAACAAAGCCAATCATACCAGCTATATGGCGAGGGAAATGATGTATGGCTTAAAGGATGAGTTCAGGTATTTTCAATGCGGCTCATGTTTATGCCTGCAAATTGAAGATTTTCCGCCTGATATTTCCAGGTATTATGCTAACAACTACTATAGTTTTTCTGAATACAATGGAGGAAAATTCAAGGGCCTGTGGGGGAAAATTAAGCGAATTCAGTACGCGGCTTCTGTTTTGGCTGACAATTCTTTTAAAAGGATGGTCCGGTCAATATTTCCAGTAAAGGACTATAGCATCCTAAGGGGATTGAATATTAATCAAAACACGAGGATAATTGATGTAGGTTGTGGAAATGGAAGAAGTTTTTTGTACCCATTATCTGCATGCGGTTATCGGAATGTGATGGGGTGTGACCCATTTATTGCGAATACCATTTCATATCAAACGGGCCTTACCATTCAAAAGTCTAATATATTTGAAATAGAAGGAGGTTGGGATATTGTTACCTATCATCATTCTTTTGAGCATCTTCCTGATCCGTTGGAAAATCTTCGGAAAGTTCATGAGATCTTAAATGAAGGTGGAGTTTGCATCGTAAGAATCCCCACCGTTTCCTCTTTTGCCTGGGAGCATTATAGGATTAACTGGGGTCAACTGGATGCACCCCGACATTTTTTCCTGCATTCCAAAGAGAGTATGAAGGTTTTAGCCGATAAAGCTGAATTGGAATTGTATGATATTTTTTATGACTCCACGCATTTTCAGTTTTCGGGTAGTGAAAAACTTTTACTGGATGTTTCGCTTAGGACAGAAAGAAAAAAGGACCTTTTATCCTTTATTCGGAGAAAATGGAAAAAAGCCGGATATAAAAGGAGGGCAAAAAAGCTGAACAGGGAAA